>NZ_JAHCZC010000305.1:0-384 GCF_018501135.1 Campylobacter sp. 2018MI13
CTTGGAAGCGTCCGATGAGACGATTGTGCGACGCCAGGAGTCCAGCCGTCGCCCGCTACCGCTGCAACAAGGTGGTCATCTGCTCGACGCCGTTGCCCTTGAGCGGCGGATGCGGTCCGACCTGCGAGCTGAGGCTGATCTCGGCATTGACACCACGTCGATCACTGCCCGCCAGCCAGCCCAACGCATCGACCATGCCTTCGCTGAGGGGATTGACGAAGGGCTGGCATTCCAGGTGATGTCCTTCGGGTTTAAGCGTGGGGTCCCGATTGACGCTGACCTCGTCTTTGACGTCCGCTTCTTGCCAAACCCTTATTGGGTCCCTGAGCTGCGTCCCAAGACCGGTCTGTCTTCTGACGTTGCCTCCTATGTCATGGCTCAAGC
>NZ_JAHCZC010000306.1:0-382 GCF_018501135.1 Campylobacter sp. 2018MI13
AACGGTTTTCTTCATGGACTTAAATCGGCCTGGGGTGCCGTAAAACAATTTGTAAAAGGTATTGCGGGCTGGATTAAGAGACATAAAGGACCTATCAGTTACGATAAAAAACTGCTGATTCCGGCCGGCAATGCAATCATGGCCGGGCTTAACGGGGGACTGGTAAACGGATTTGAAAACGTTAAGTCAACCGTTTTAGGCATGAGCAGCACTATCGCAGACACGTTGACATGTAATCCGGTTGCTACATTAGCTACCTCCGGGAACGTTACAACAGGTACTGCCCCGGGTGGTGCTACACCTGTTGTAATCAATTTGACGCTTGGCAGCAGTGATTTCCAGGCATTCGTTGATGACATTTCCAAAGCACAGGGTACTAAGA
>NZ_JAHCZC010000307.1:0-382 GCF_018501135.1 Campylobacter sp. 2018MI13
CCCACCAGCGTCCGAATCTGTCCATGAGGGCTCCGCCGGGCAGGAAGAGTAGGACGTCAGCAGCCATCGACCAGGCATAGATAAGGTCCGTGGTGGCTGGGGAAAGACCGTTGGCGTGGCACCACAACGGGAGTAGGGAGCGTCGCGCGGACCGAACGACCATGAGAGCTGTCACTCCCAACCCCGTCGTCCACAGGACCTTGGAGTTCTGTTTGGCTATCGTCCACGTCGAGATCTTGGTGGGGGCATCGTCAACGGCAGTTTGTGGGACATCGACTGGGGGAAGGTCGGGCATGACGGTGGTCACGGCAGCGGCGAGAACACTGGCAACGGATGCAAATCCGTATGCCCATGACATGGAGGCTTCGCGGAGAATCCACGA
>NZ_JAHCZC010000308.1:0-381 GCF_018501135.1 Campylobacter sp. 2018MI13
AGCCAGACGGCCCCACGAGGACCATGAACTCCCCGTCGCCAATGTCGAGGTCGAGCTTGCTGACGGCTGCGCGATCGGTGCCCGGGTAAACCCGAGTCGCCTCCTTGTATTGCACGGTTGCCATGACCGTTGTTCCTTTCCACGGGCAGGTACGTGCCCGACGATCCGTTGTGGAAAATTCGGTGACGGATGTCACCGGGTCCCTCCGAGGTTTCGAGGAACCAGAATTGATCATAATGGACACAACCCACAAAGGTGGGCCGGGGGGTGAAGATGCAGCGATTCTCCTTGTCAAGTGGCGAATTTTCCGCGTGAGGGGAACTATGAATGAGAGCATGCCGCAATCTGGCACAGGATGGTCGTCCCGGGACGTGCGCCGAG
>NZ_JAHCZC010000309.1:0-381 GCF_018501135.1 Campylobacter sp. 2018MI13
GGTGACGGTCATTTCCGGTCGCTTCGACGACCTGCGCCGCACCTTCTTCCTCATCAGCGACGACCCGCGTGTGCTGGGCATCCTCATCGCCTTCTGCTTCGGTGGTCTACTAGAAGCCCTGGCCGGGTTCGGTGCCCCCGTCGCCATCGCCGCTGCGATGCTCATCGCTATCGGATTCGGCAAGCTCCGTGGTGCCATCACTGCCTTGGTCGCTAATACCGCCCCGGTGGCGGTCGGAGCCGTCGGTCTGCCGGTTCTCATGGCCGCCAAGACCGGTGGCTTGGACGTCGCGATGGTGGCCCCGGTCACCGCCCGCGTCTGCGCCGTGCTCTGCCTCGTCGTCCCCTTCCTCATGCTGGCGATCATGGACGGCCGTAAGGG
>NZ_JAHCZC010000310.1:0-381 GCF_018501135.1 Campylobacter sp. 2018MI13
TCCCCAGACTGTCTGGATCAACACTCGAGATGCCCGAGCTAAAGGTATCACCAATGGCGATCAAGTCTTTGTTTACAACGACCGCGGTACCATCCGGCTACCGGCCCGTGTCACCGATCGTATTGCACCCGGCGTTCTCTCAGTGCCGCAGGGCGCTTGGTACCGCCCCTTGAGCAACACAAAGGTCGCCCCGCCAAGCAAGGCCAATCCCAAGCAACCGGTCGACATCAATGGAGCCATGAATACTCTCACCTCGCTGCACCCCTCGCCGCTAGCGAAGGGTAATGCGGTGCACACAACGATCGCCAATGTGGAGAAAGCATGAATACCCCGCCCCCACGGGAAACCAGTCAACCGCGCATAAACGCGCCAACATTGAGG
>NZ_JAHCZC010000311.1:0-380 GCF_018501135.1 Campylobacter sp. 2018MI13
ATATTTATGTTATTACACAGCAAAAATCAAAACTAAAATTTGGCTTTAAAAGCCAAATTTTATATTTTATAGTATTGATAAATGGTATCCATACAAGTATTTTAATACAGATTTTTTACTAAAACGATTATTAAAAAATAACTTCTTACTACTAGCCCACAAATATATTTTCATTTTTAGAACATAATTAATAAGTAAGCATTAATAAATCTATGTTGTGTTGTAGCTATTGAATATTTATCTTTTATTATTAAAGGTTTTAATCATTTCATTGTTATAAAAATCTAGCTAAATTTATTAGAAAAATTTTTTATAACAATTATCAAATAGCCTTATTTTATTGACTACACTTGAGATTATTTTTTAACTACAATTTGAGC
>NZ_JAHCZC010000033.1:0-18463 GCF_018501135.1 Campylobacter sp. 2018MI13
ATAAAAGCATTGTAAATTAAATTCCAAAAGATTTTAACAATAAATATTTTTATACTTTTTTAAAATATCACTATGAATTATAAAAGTATAAATTATTTTGAAAAATAAATGAAGATATAAACAATAATCTAAAAAGCCATAATTATTTTTTAGGCTTTTTAGAACTTTTTAAATGTTTTTCTAATTTTTTTCTTCCACTAAATGATATTTTTTCTATGAATAAATGTCCATCAAGATGGTCGTTTTCGTGTTGAATAGCAACCGCTAAAAGCCCTTCAGCTTCTAAAGTTTTTTGATTTCCAAATCTATCTAAATAATCAACTTTAATTTTATTATATCTAGTTACTTCTTCAAAAAAACCAGGAACACTAAGGCAACCTTCTTCATAAACTTGAGTTCCTTCTCCAATAGGTGTTATTATTGGATTAATAAATTCAATCAAATCATCTTTATTTTGTTCTTCATTTTCATTTAATAAATTAATCAAAAATATTCTTAAAGGTTTTGCAACTTGTATTGCTGCTAAACCTATACCACTAGATGAAATCATAGTTTCATACATATCATCTAAAAATGTATGTAACTCTTCATCAAATACCTTAACTTCTTCACTCCTAGTAAATAATAATTTATTAGGATAAGTTATTAATTTAAGCATCATTTTCTTCACTATCTCCAACTACAGCATAAATTTCTTTATTTTTACCAGTATTCGGTAATACGCTAATAGCCTCAAGAATCTGTTCTTCATAATTATCGCCACTAAGTGCTACAACGCTCATTTCTATATTAATATCAATTTCATTATCATTTATAAAAAATGTTGTATTGTAAAATAAGTCTGAAATTCTCTCACAAGCTTTTTTTGCATTAACTATATTTGTATGTTTCATTGCCATTACAAAAATACCATCTCCATAATGTGCCACAACATCGCTTCTTCTTGAGGTTTTTAATAATAATTTCGCAACATTTCTCATCAAAAGATTTTTATCTTTTTGTAATTCAATTGTATTTAATAAACTATCTTTAATCTTTACAAACATTAAAGATATTGAATAGCCATATTTTTTAATATCTTCTATGTCTTGAGTAATATTATTATATAAATATCTTTTATTAAACACTCCGAATTTATCATCAAATTCACTCTGCTCATTCACCCTATTATGTATTTTTACAATCTCATCATAACCTTTTTTTATACTATTTAATTGAATATCAAGGGCTGTGGTGAGTTTAGCCATATCACTATCTAAAGACCTTAAAATATTTTGAATAGATAAAGAACCAGTAGCGATACTCAAATCGCCTATTTTTTTCTTAATTAAAGCTTTCATTGTGCTTATATTTTTATAAATTGTTGCAATAGAACCTACTAGCTGTTTTATATTTACAAAGGTTTCTTTAATGTCTTGTTCTATTACAGCAACTTTATTACTTTGGTCTTCTTTTTCATAAGTAATCATTTCTGTTACTCTTTTTTTAAAGGCCATAGGCTTAGTATCTAACATTTTTTCAAAATAAATAGAATAATTAGTAGGAGTTGGTGGAACATTATCCTCTATAAGTTGTTTAATTACTTGTTGAGTAAATTTCTCAAATTCTCCACCACTTAATTTCTGAATCTTAGGAGATTCATCGTGTATTATCTCTTTATTCAAAGCCCTATCCTATTTAAAACTTTTTTCTAATACCTTATCAATTAGTCCGTATTTTAAAGCTTCTTCTGAACTCATAAAATAATCGCGTTCAGTGTCCTTCTCAACTTTTGCCAATTTATTACCGGTATTTTCAGCTAATACTTTGTTAAGCATTGCTTTTAATCTTAAAATTTCTTTTGCTTGAATTTCAATATCAGTCGCTTGACCTCTTGCACCGCCTAAAGGCTGATGTATCATAATTCTAGCATTTGGAAGAGCAAACCTTTTACCTTTAGCTCCAGAACTAAGTAAAAATGCTCCCATTGAAGCAGCTTGTCCTATACAAATTGTACTAACATCAGGTTTAATATAATTCATTGTATCAAATATACTAAGACCACTAGTTACAACTCCACCAGGACTATTTATATACAAATAAATATCTTTAGTAGAATCTTGAGCTTCTAAAAACAATAATTGTGCAACTACGCTAGCAGCTACATCATCATTTATTTCACCACTTAAAAGAATAATTCTATCTTTAAGTAAGCGAGAGTAAATATCATAACTTCTCTCGCCTTTGCTAGTTTTTTCTACTACATAAGGTATGTAGCTCATTTATCTTTTCCTAAAAATAAATCAGCAAATAATTTTTCTTCTACCAAACTCATTCTAACAGCTGGTAATGTGCCATTTTTTGTATAGTTTTCTATTAGTTGTTTAGGGTCCATTCCGTATCTTAAAGCTTCAAAATAAATAGCTTGTGCTACTTCTTGGTCATTTACAACTACATTTCTTAATTTTGCTAATTCATCAACAATGAAAGTTAATTTTACGCTTTTTAAAGCTTCTGCTTCATATTCTTTTCTTTTTTCTTCTAAATATTTATCATCTTTTAATTTATCAAATTCTTCTTTACTAAAGCTTCTTGCAGCTTGATTAAATTGCAAATTAGTTTCTTGTTCTAAAATGTTTTGTGGAACTGCAAAAGTATATTTTTCTAGCATTTTTTCAACAAATTCTTGTTTTAATTTTTCATCAATTTGTTTAAATTTAGCTTCTGTTTCTAATTGTTCTTTTATTTTTTCATCTAAAATTGCTTCAGTTGGGTTTTCTACACCAGGAAGTAATTTTTTAAGCATTTCTTCATCAATTTCAGGTAATTTTCTTGCGTGAATTTCATGTAATTTTACTTTAAATACTGCTTTTTTACCCGCTAAATGAGCTGCTTGATAATTTTCAGGGAAAGTTACTTCTATATCTTTTTCTTCGCCAACTTTAAGCTCTATCATACCATCTTCAAATCCTGGTATAAATTGACCACTTCCAATCTCTAGCATATAATTTTCTGCTTTACCACCTTCAAAAGCAACGCCATCAACAAATCCTTCAAAATCAAACTTAGCATAATCACCTTTTTTTAAGATTTGTTTTTTAGTTTTTTCTAATGGAGCAAATTGCTTAAGCATAGCTTCTTTTCTAGCTTTAATATCTTTTTCTTTAATTTCTTCTATTTTTAATGCAGGAACTAATGCTTCATAACCACTTAAATCAATTGTTGGTCTAAAAGAAACTACGAATTCAAATTCAATTCCATTATCTTTTCTATCGAATTTTTTAAAGCTTGGCTCACCGATTAATTCTTTTTCATCTTTACCTGTTTCTTTAACTGCATTTTTATAAGCACTTGTAATCGCTTCTTGTTCTGCGTCTTTTAGTAAAGAATCTTTATATCTATCTAAAACAACATTTACAGGAACTTTGCCTTTTCTAAAACCAGCAACTTGCATAGTTTTACTAGCTTTTACAGCTATTTCTTTAACCTTTTCATCTATTAAAGATTTTTCTATAACACCACTTACTGAGTAATTAATTTCATCAATTTTTGTTGTACTAAGTTTCATTAAACTACCTTTTGTAAAATATTTCGCACAATTCTAGCTAAAAAAATTAATCATTGGCAAAATATAAAGGTAAAGAATGCAAGACTTAATTAAAAATTTATTAATAAAAATTGGTGAAAATCCAAATAGAGAAGGATTAGTAAAAACACCTGAAAGAGTTCAAAAATCATATGAATTCTTATGTAGTGGCTATACAAAAAATCCAAAAGAAATTTTAAACGAAGCTATTTTTAACACTGATAACAATGAAATGGTTTTAGTAAAAGACATTGATTTTTATAGCTTATGCGAACACCATTTATTACCATTTTTTGGAAAAGTTCATATTGCTTATATACCTAATGGAAAAGTAGTTGGGCTTTCAAAATTACCTAGACTTGTTGAAGTTTATTCAAGAAGATTGCAAATCCAAGAACAATTATGCGAACAAATTAGCCTAGCTTTATATGAAATATTAAAGCCAAAAGGTGTTGCTGTAACTATTGAAGCTGAGCATTTATGTATGCAAATGCGTGGAATTCAAAAAGTAAATTCTAAAACAATAACAAGTTCTCTTAAAGGCATATTTTTAAGCGATGAAAGAACTAGGAAAGAATTTTATTCACTAATAAAATGAACTTAGAAAAACTTAAAAATAAAATATCAAAAATACCAATTTCACAAAATTTTGGCTTTATATACAAAATCTCTGCAATTAGTATAGAGATTAAAGGATTAATCACTAGCGTAGGCGATGTTATAAGACTTGAAAACGAGGAAAAAACCGCTTATGCAATGGTTGTTAAGATTGAAGAGCATATTTCATTTTTAAGCCCTTTTGATTTTGTAGAAGGCTTTAAAATCGGAGATAAAGCATTTTTAGAAGAAGCAGGAATGAAAATTCCTTGCTCTATGGAATTACTTGGGCGTGTGGTTGATCCATTTATGCGTCCAAAAGATGGAAAAGAAAAAATCACACCAAGTAAAATGATGCCTATTTTAAGAGCACCAATAGACGCACTTAAGCGTGGGCTTATAAGTGAGCCTTTTCCTGTTGGTATTAAAAGTATTGATGGGCTTTTAACTTGTGGAGTAGGACAAAAATTAGGCATTTTTGCTGGCTCTGGGGTTGGTAAATCAACTCTTATGGGAATGATAGTTAAAAATGCCCCTGCAGCCGTTAAAGTAGTTGCTTTAATAGGTGAGCGTGGTAGAGAAATTCCTGAGTTTATACATAAGAATTTAGGCGGTAAAATGGATGATACCGTTATGATAGTTGCGACTAGCGATGATAGTGCATTAATGCGTAAATATGGGGCATTTTGTGCTATGAGTGTGGCTGAATTTTTTAAAGAGCAAGGAATGGATGTATTATTTATAATGGATAGCGTTACTCGTTTTGCTATGGCTCAACGCGAAATCGGTCTTGCTCTTGGAGAGCCACCTACTGCTAAAGGCTATCCACCAAGTGTATTTAATCTATTGCCGCAATTAATGGAGCGAGCTGGTAAAGAAGAAGGTAAAGGAACTATTACAGCATTTTTTACCGTGCTAGTTGATGGAGATGATATGAGCGATCCTATTGCTGATCAAAGCAGGTCAATTCTTGATGGGCATATTGTATTAGATAGAAGCCTAACTGATTTTGGAATATATCCTCCGATTAATATTCAAAATTCAGCAAGTAGGGTTATGGGAGATGTAGTAACGCCTGAACATAAAAAAAATGCTGCTAAGTTTAAAAGGCTTAATTCAGTTTTAAAAGAAAACGAAACTCTAATTAGAATTGGTGCTTATGTAAAAGGTAGCGATAAAGAGCTTGATTTTGCAATGAGTAAAAAAGATTATATGAATGATTTTTTAAGACAAGGAAATGATGAGGCTTTTGCTTTTGAAGAAGTTTTAAGTATGCTTGAGCAAATTAATTAATCCGAATTAATATTTAAATTCTTATAAAGAATTTAAATATTTTAATAAAGTATCTATTATATCATCATCGCTTTTGCTTGATGCTTTTAAAATAATTCTTTCACCATTATCTTTTAAAAGTTTTATATTTTGCTCATAATTACTAACTTCGCAAAATCCGTGCTTAATACATAAAATTTTAATTGCCATAAGTGAAAAATAATTTCTTGTATAGCTATCACATTTGCCAAATCTATCATTAAAAGAATCTTGCATAGTAGATAAACTAGCTAAATTATCACACTCATTTATTTTTCTATAAAGGCTTAATCTTAGCTTATCATTAGGCACTAAATAATCACTTATATAAGCATTTACTAATAATTTTTGCTCGTATTTAATCTCTTTTGTGATATTTCCTTTACTTAGTCTATTAATTTCAGCTTCTAGCATTTTAATATAAAGTGCATAGCCAAGTTGTTCTATATGACCGCTTTGTTCAGCACCTAATAAATTACCACCGCCCCTTATTTCTAAATCCATTTGAGCTAGAGTGCTACCACTGCCTAAATACGAGTTACTAGCTAAGCTTAATAATCTTTTCTTAGAATCTTCACTAACGCTTTCTTCGTTATCAACTAGAAAATAACAAAATCCTTGTATTTTGCTACGACCTACTCTACCACGAAGTTGGTGCAAATCAGCTATGCCAAAATGATTTGATTTTTCTACTATTATGGTGTTTGCATTTGCTAAATCAATTCCACTTTCAACAATGCTCGTGCATAATAATAAATCATACTTTTTCTCTTCGTATTCAAATAGTTTTTCTTCAGCTTCATTTGCTGGTATTTTTGAATGTAAAACTAAAATTCTAAGCTTTGGATAAAGCTCTTCTAAATAGCGTTTTTTATGTTCAATTGAAGCTATATGATTGTGTATGTAAAATACTTGCCCGCCACGCCTAAGCTCTCTTGCTATGATTTCTTTAATTAAAGCGTCATCATAAGTTTTTACAAAAGTTCTTACATCTAATCTATCATTAGGCGGAGTTAGAATTTGAGAATAAGTCTTAAGTGTGCTTAAAGCTTGATTAAGCGTTCTTGGGATTGGAGTAGCACTCATACTTAATTGATGAGCTTTTATGCTTATATCTTTTAATTTTTCTTTTTGTTTTACACCAAATTTATGTTCTTCATCAATTACGATTAGTCCAACATCATCAATTGCTAAACTAAGTAAAGCGTGAGTTCCTATAATAACCTTTGGCTCTTTTGTATTCATAATAGCCTTTTTAGTATTAGAAAATCTATCAAGTCTAAAAACTTGAATTCCAAAAGGCTCTAAACGATTTTTAAGTGTTTTATAATGTTGAGAGCATAAAAGTGTAGTCGGGACAAAAAATAAGGCATTTAAACCATTTTTAACACAGGCAAAAATTGCGTGCATTGCGACTTCGGTTTTACCAAAACCAACATCAGCACTAAGTAATCTATCCATAGGAGTGCATTTGCTTATCTCTTCAAAAATATCATTAACTGCTTTTTCTTGATCACTTGTTAAAACAAATCCTGCTTTAGCCTTAAATATCTCATAATCAAGTGGTTTTTTAATAGCCTTTGTTACAATTAACTGCCTTTTTGCTGCTAGTTCAGTAATAGCACCTGCAATTGCTAATAATTTAGTTTTAAGTTTTTCTTTGAGTTTTACAAAAGTATTTTTGCCTAATTTATCAAGTTCAGGAATTGAGCTTGAAATGTATTTATCAAGCAAATAAAGTGAGCTAGTTGGAAGTAGCAATTTATTTTCATTTTGATATTCAATCACAATAAATTCTTGCTTTTTTCCTTCATTTTCTATTAATTCTAATCCTAAAAATCTACCTACGCCGTATCGCTCATGAACTACATAATCATTTTTTATAAGCTCATCTAAAACTATGCTTGATTTATATTTTTTCTCTTTTTTATAATATTTATTAAGACTTAATATTAATTCATCATCGCTTTGAATATTTAAAACTGCATTTGAGATGATTTTTTCTACATTTTCACCTAATTTATAATCTAAGAATTTATTCTCGTTACTAGCTAGTAATTTTATCTTTTTATTTGAGTTTAATTTGAAAAAATCATTGCTAGGATTAAACACCATATCGCTATATTTTTTAGCTTTAGAAATTATATTTCCTAATTCAAATTCTTTCGTGCAAACATAAGAAAACTCTAAATAATTACTAAGTTTTAAATGCCAATAAAATACACTTTCGTATTCATTTAAATCATCATTATTTAAAATACTTTCTTTGATTTCTTCGTATTTTTCTTCGCTTACATATGAAATTAACGGCAAAATATCGCAATATTCACGCTCTTCTTTATAGCTAAGTCCAGAACTTGCATCAAAATATTTAATACTTTCTACTTCATCATCAAATAAAACTATTCTAATTGGATTTTCATATTTCAATGAAAAAATATCAATTTTTTCATGACCTATACTAAATTCTCCTGGACTTTGAACCATATCAACTAAATTATAATTTAACCTTAAAAGCTCTTTTGCTAAAGAATTTAAATTAATCCTATCGCCAAATTCAATCTTTAAACACTTTAAATCATCTTTACTTGGAAGTGGTTTTTTAATAGTATTAATAGGGATTATTAAAATCTTTTTATCTTGATAATCGTAATAATCACTTAAAACTTTTGAAATATCAAATAATTCCATAGAAAACGAGCGTAAATCGTCATTAATCTCTGCTCTAAAATCAGGTAAAATAAAACTATTTATCCCTAAATATAAAGCTACATTTGATAAAGATTTTGCTTCGTTTAAGTCTTCACATATAATAATTTTTGCATAATTTTTATTATTTATTAAATACTCATAAAGATTTGCTTGCATAAAATCTCAAAAACCTTTCTACTAGCATAAAAGAGCCAAAAACTGCATAATTTTTATCTATATCAAAATCACTAAAATCACTACATTTAATGTCTAATTCTTTGCAAATCTCTTTAACATTTGCTAAAGCTCTATGTTCGCTTTCATAATTAAAAATCAAAACTTCATTAATACTTGGCTTTAAAATATTTAAAATATCTTTTACATCTTTATTAGCAAAAAAATTAGCAATTAAACTAACTTTAGTTGGGAATTGTTTTTTAATTTCTTGATTTAAATTCTTTGCAGCTGCAGCGTTATGCCCTACATCTATTATTAAATTACTTGCTAATTTTTCACATCTTGCTCTTAAATCTAATTTAATTGCTCTGCCTATATAAAAATGTTTTTCTAACTCAAAATATGCAAGTTGAGCTAAGCTAAAATTATGTTTTAAAAACTCATTTTCATCAAGGCATAATTTTGAATAATCAGCACTCAAAAAACTAGCCTTAACTCCTTTTTGAATGGCCGCTTTTAATATCATCTCATTTTTATTAGCAAAAATATTAACACCACACATTGCTTTAATTTTAGTTCTAAAAATATCATCTAAATTAGAACCTAAAATATCGGCGTGGTCAATACTAATCGGAGTAAATACGCATAAATCTCTTTTAAAAATACTTGTAGCATCGTATTCTCCACCAAGTCCAGCTTCAAAAATAACATAATCACACTCACTAAAAACAATAGGTGATAAAAAGCATAAATATTCAAAATAACTAAGATTTTCTTTTAAATTAAGCTTTTTTAATTTATCTTGCAAAATATTATGAGCTATGTCTAAATCAATATCTTGCATAACTTGATTTTGAAATATACTAAATCTTTCTTTGTAAGAAAATATATGTGGACTTATAAAATGCCCTACTTTATACCCGCTATCACTAAGCATTAAAGCAAGGTATCTTCCCGTGCTACCTTTACCATTAGTGCCTAAAATTTGCACTACTTTTGTATCAAAATCATAATTTAGCAAATGCTTAAATCTATGAGCCTTAAAAAGGTCAAATTTCTCGTAAAATTCCGCTAAATTATCTAAATAATTTGAAAGTTTATTTTCTACTTGCACTTTTTATATTATTTCTACCTGCATTTTTTGCTGCGTATAATAATTTATCAACAGCTTCAATAAATTGCTCTTGGGTCTCATAGCTTCTTCTATCACTTACACCACCGCTTACTTTTATACTAATAGTCTTACCTTTACATAAAAACTTTTGTTCTGATACTAAAACTCTAATTTTTTCAGCAAATTTTACTGCATCATCAATTGATGAATGTGGAAGAATTACCATAAATTCTTCCCCACCATATCTTCCCGCACAATCTAATTTTCTAATGTTATTTAAAATAATATTTCCTAAATTAGCAAGTATAGTATCTCCTGCTGCGTGTCCATAGGTATCATTTATAAACTTAAAATGGTCAATATCAAAAAATGCTATTGAATAATTTATATTATATCTTTCATAAGATTCTTCAGCTAATTTTAATTGTTCTTCTAATTGACGCTTATTTGCAAGTTGAGTTAGAAAATCTACTTGAGTTTCTTCCCTTAGTTTATTAATTTCTTGCTCTAAGCCTTGAACTTTAATTTTAAGATCACCTAAAGTATCGGCATCTAATTTTGTTTTTTCTTTTAAATCTATTATTTCTTTTTCAAACATAGCAACTATAGCTATCAATCTTGCTTTAATAGTCTGCATAGCTTCATCTTCAGCTTTAATACTTTCAATTTCTTTTTTAATTTCTTGAACTTTTTGTTGAGAATTTGTAGCCATACTAAGAATACTTACAATCTTATCGCTAATTTGCTCCAAAACATCATTTAAAACTTTATTTGAACTTGAAATTTCTGCTCTATCAATATCTATTCTTTTTTTAACTAGATTTCTAAATTGCTCTGTAATTTGCTTTACGCCTAATATTTGCGGTTCTGCATTTATACTCTCACAAAACTGATTGATTTCATCATTTACATAATTAGCAATTGATGGAGTTAAAGAATAAGCCACAGATGGAGCTAAATTTTCACACACTGCATTAGAATTATTTCTTTCAATTTTTAAAGATAATTCATCTAAAATTTCTAAAAAATCATCTCTTGAGTTTAATCCTAAATGTTGAATTTTATTATTAAGTTCTAATAAATCATCATCTACCCTAATCCAATCTTTTTTTAATTCTTCTAATGTTTTTAGACTTGAATTATTTAATTTATTTAAAGCTTCTTCACTAAGAGTTTTAGTTGATTTATTTGGTAAATTTGATAATATTTTTAATAATTTTTTACAAATTATATTATAGTTTATTATGAGCTTTTTATCACTATTATCCTCTTTTATACCATTAGCTTTAGAGATTAAAAATACTACTAATTCTTCTAAGCTTTTTACATTTCTTCCTTTTACATCTTGAGCTAATGTGGGATTTAATTTAGAAATATACCCTTGAATTTTATCAATATTTTGAGTTGTTCTTCCATACTTTTTAGCAATCTCATCAAAAACTTCTGAATAATTTTCAGGAGTTAATAATAAGTTCCTTTTGGTAAGTTCTACAATTGTTTCTTTAGCAATCACATTAATATTAATAGACATTTTTTCTCTTTAAAATTTTTTCTTAATACTAACAAAACAAAATTAATTATTAACTACATAATAATTCTTAAAGCAAATTCGTTAAACGCCTTTTGGCTAGCTAAATTAATAGCTCTACTTTTTTGCTCATCACTTAAAACACTAATTGTATTTGTATTAAAAATATGCTCGCCTGAAGTTATAATTTTTTTAGTTGTTTCATCTTGAAAAGTTACATTAAATTCTAATCTAATAATAGCTTTATAGCTCTTAGCGTATCCAAATTCATCATAATATAAAGGTATAAATTCACTACTAAGAATTCTTAAAATAATCTTACTATCTGCAGTTTTACTAACACTTTTATGCATATAATGTTCTACATAATTCGTAAAATTATCATTTAAAGTAATACTATCTTTAGGTTCAGCCTTATTTATAATAGTAATTACATTGACACTTTCGCCTAACATTTTGCTAGTGGCTACATTCAAAGGTGCATAGCCACAAGCACAAAAAAATAATGTAAAACTTAAAAGTATTTTTTTCATTTAATTACAATATTTACTAATTTATTAGGAATATAAATTTCTTTTACGATAATCTTATCTTCTAGCCATTTAGCTGCTTTATCTTTTGCTATTTTGATAATTTCATCTTGATTAGCATTTGCATCAACTTCAATCTCTGCTCTATTTTTACCATTAATACTAATTCCAAGTTTTATTGTATCACTTACAAATACTTCTTCTTTTAATTCATAAGTTTTAATATTTGTTCTATTAAATAATTTCTCACTTAACTCACTTGCTAAATGTGGAATAATTGGGTCAAGTATGCTTAAAATTATTGCAAAACCTTCACTTAAAACTTCATCACTACTTGCGTTATTTAAAGCATTTAAGCCTTCCATACAAGCAGCTATTAATGTATTAAATGCGTAAGTTTTATTAAATACATCATCAGCCTTTTTTAAAGCTTCATATACTTTAAGTCTTGCTAATTTATCATCTTTACTAAGATTTGCGTGATTTATATTACTAAAATCAACTACATTAATCCCTAAAGCCTTATCATAAAGTCTATTTAAAAATCTATAAGCACCTTCAACCGCACTATCATTCCATTCTAATTCTTTTTGAGGTGGTGCAGCAAAAAGTATGAAAAGTCTTGCAGTATCAGCTCCGTAATTTTTAATAATATCATCAGGATCAACCGTATTGCCCTTGCTTTTACTCATCTTAGCACCATCTTTTAAAACCATACCTTGAGTAAGTAAGCGTTCAAACGGCTCATCTACATTTAAATATCCTAAATCCCTTAGAGCTTTTTGGAAAAATCTAGCATATAATAAGTGTAAAATCGCATGTTCAATACCACCAATATATTGATCTACATTCATCCAATATTTTGCTTCATCATCAATTGCTTTTGTATTCCAATTGCTAGGATTACTTGCAAATCTTGCAAAATACCAAGAACTTTGGAAAAATGTATCCATTGTATCGCTCTCTCTAATTGCGTCTTTTCCACATTTAGGGCATTTACATTGTTTAAATGTAGGGTGTTTTTCAAGTGGATTTCCTTCTCCATCAATTACTACATCTTCAGGTAAAGCTACAGGCAAGTTATTCTCAACTACACTTCCACAAGTATCGCATTTAACAATCGGAATAGGAGCTCCCCAATATCTTTGACGAGATATACCCCAATCTCTTAATTTATAATTGATTATACTTTTACCGATTTTTCTATTTTCAAATTCTTTAGCAATTGCAATTCTAGCACTAGCACTATCTAAGCCACTAAATTCTGCACTATCAAATAAAATTCCATATTCAGTAAAAGGCTCATTATCTTTTTTATTTTCGCCATTTATTACATATTTTATATTTAAATTATATTTTTTAGCAAACTCAAAATCTCTTTCATCGTGAGCTGGAACTGCCATAACAGCACCGCTACCATAATCAGCTAAAACGAAATTTGCTACCCATACAGGTAATTTTTCTTTAGTTATTGGATGAATTGCATAAATACCTAAAAATACGCCTTCTTTTTCACTTTGAGCTCTATTTTTAGCACTCATATTTTGCATAGCTTTAATTTTGTCTTTATCATTTTCACTTATTAAATTAGTTTCTAAAACTTTTTTAGTAATTTCATGTTCAGGTGCTAAAGCAAAATAAGAAAGTCCGAAAATCGTATCAGCACGGGTTGTAAATACGCTGAATTTTAATCCATCTAAATCTTTATTAGAACTTGATACATCTAATTCAAATTCCAATCCATCGCTTTTGCCTATCCAATTTTCTTGCATTGTTAAAACTTGATTTGGCCATTTATCTTCTAAATATTTTAAATCTTTTAATAATTCTTCAGCATATTTTGTAATTCTTACATAATAGCCATTCATAGATTTTTGCTCTACTTCATGACCACATCTCCAGCATTTGCCATCTTCAACTTGTTCGTTTGCTAAAACGGTTTTATCATTATCACACCAATTTACATTAGCTTTTTTTGTATAAATTAGACCTGCTTCATACATTTTTGCAAAAATTTCTTGCTCAAATTTAGTATAAATCTCATCACTTGTAGCAAGCAATCTTGTCTTAGAAAACGAAAAACCTAAAGAATAAAGCTCTTTTTTCATATAATCAATATTTTCATAAGTCCATTTTTTAGGATGAAGCCCATATTTTATAGCAGCATTTTCAGCAGGCATACCAAAACTATCAAACCCTAGTGGGTGTAAAACATTATAGCCCATAGTTCTAAAGCGTCTTGCTAAAGCATCACCTATTGCATAGTTTCTTACATGTCCCATATGAATTTTACCACTTGGGTATGGAAACATTGATAATATATATTTTTTTTCTTTACTAAAATCATTACTAGGTTCGTAATAATTCTCTTTATCCCAAATTTCTTGCCATTTTTTCTCAACTTCTTTTGCGTTATACATAAATTAGTCCTTAAAATTCATCTTTATTTTTAATAGCTTCAATCAATACTAAAATAAGTGTAAATATATTTGATATTACAGCACCTATTGTCATACTATATACCAAATCACTCATACTAGTTCCATAAATTTGAGTTAAAACAAAAGCTATTATTAAATGCACATCAGTTACAAGTGAACTTGCAAAAATCTCTGTGCTTAAAATATTTCTAACACCAATTTTTAAAAGTGTTGAAACCAAATTAATGCTAGCTGCTATAAATAATGCCACAGGGCTTTGATAATATAAAAAGCCAGCCGTTGTAGTTAAGCTCATCAATGTAAAGAATATATGAATTACTCTTCCAAAATCCATTATAATTGTCCTTTTTCATACATTGCTCTTAGGCGTTCTTTTTCTTCTTTTTTCTTGATTTTATCAAGCTCTTTAGTTCTATAATTACTAACGCTAAAATTAAACCACATTAAAAGTGGGCTTGCTACAAAAATTGAACTTAAAGTTCCTGCAATAACCCCAACTATTAAAGCAAGAGAAAAGCCGTGTATCATGTCTCCACCATAAAAAAACAAAATTAAAACCGTAAAGAGTGTTGTTCCTGATGTAAGAGTTGTTCTTGATAAGGTTGCTGATACGCTTTCGTTAATAATACTGCCTAAATTAGTGCTTTTACTCTCTTTTATGCTTTCACGAATTCTATCAAAAATAATAATTGTATCATTTAGTGAATAGCCTAAAACGGTTAAAATAGCTGCTAAAGTATCAAGATTAACATCAATTTGAAAAAGAGAAATCGCTCCAATAACTATTACAATATCGTGAATTTCACTAATAATTGCAGCCATAGCAAAACGCCATTCAAACCTAATAGCTATATAAACTAAAATAAGTGCAAAAGATACTAAAATAGCCATTAAACCTTTTTGTCTTAATTCTCCACCAACTTTTGGTCCAACAATATCAACTCTTCTTAGCTCAATATCGCCTGTTGAAGATAACATTTTTACAATAGTATCTCCTACATCTTTACCCAAGCTATCACTTGAACTTGAAAATCTAATTACTACTTCATCACTACTTCCAAATTCCGTAACGCTAGCACCTTTTAAAGCTTCATTTTGATTTAAAATATTACGAATATCATCTAAAGGAGCATTTTTATTAGTATATTTTATCTGAACTAAAGTCCCACCACTAAAATCAATTCCATAATTTAGACCTTGTGTAAATAATAAAATAATAGAGCCAATAACTAAAACAAAAGATAAGCCAATAGATGCAAATCTAAGCCTCATAAAATCATATATTTTTTTACTAGAAAATACTTGCATCACACTCTCCTATAACCAAACCAAAGTCTTGTATTGCCACTTTTTTCAATTCTATTAGCAAACAAATCAAATAAAGCATGAGTTCCTATAATTGCTGTTATCATTGATGCAATTATTCCTATACTCATAGTAACAGCAAATCCTTTAATAGCACCAGTTCCATAAGCATATAATGCAGCACTTGTAATTAAAGTAGTTAGATTACTATCCAAAATCGCACTCATTGCGTTATGATAACCATTATTTATAGCATCTCTTAAATTAACGCCATCTCTTATAAGCTCTCTAATACGCTCATTAATAATAACATTCGCATCTACAGCCATACCGACAGTTAGAACAATCCCAGCCATACCAGGAAGAGTAAGCGTTGCTCCAAAAAGTGCCATTACTGCTACTAATAAGAATATATTAGAAATTAGAGCAATATTTGCAAACAAACCACTAATTCCGTAATAAACTCCCATAAAAACAACAATCATCAAAAATACACCTAAAAGTGCAACTAAACTTTGCTCGATACTATCAGCACCTAAACTTGGTCCTACACTTCTTTTTTCAAGTAATTTAACAGGTGCTAATAAAGCCCCACTTCTTAGTGCGATAGCTAAATCGTGTGCTTCTTCAACACTGAAATTCCCACTAATTTGTCCGCTACCACCACCTATTCTTTCATTAATTCTAGGAGCTGAATATACCTTACCATCTAAAACTATTGCTAATTGATGACCTACTTTTTTACCTGTGAAATCTCCAAATATTTTTGCACCTTCTGAATTAAGTGTAAAATTAATAACAGGTTGAGCAGTTTTATCAGAAAATCCTACTCTAGCATCAATTAACATAGAGCCATCTAAAATAGGTAATTCTTTTAAAACATATTTAATATTTTTATCTTTTACATCAGGTAAAATAATATCTCCATAACTTGCTGCTTCTTCAGGGCTTAACATATTGCCTTGATCAGCCTTAGCTCTATCTACTTCCATTAGTTGTAAATGTGCAGCTTTAGCTATTAAATCTTTAGCTCTTTGCTCATCTTCAGCAGTTTTTACGCCTGGAATTTCAACCAAGATTTTATCTTCACCTTGTTTAGCAACAGTTGGCTCTGAAAGCCCAAATAAATCAAGTCTATTTCTAATAGTTTCTACAGCTTGATCTATTGCAAATTTAGCAGTTTGAACTTCTTCTTCAGGTGTTAAAGTAATCTCATAAAAAGAATTATTAACACTAACTTTTAAGCCTTTTAGTTCTTTAATTATTTTATCTACTTTAGCAGTATCATCTTTATCTAGTAGTTCAAAATGTATTACACCATCATTACTTTTAAATCCATCAGTTAAAATATTTTCTTTATTAAAAGAATAATTAATACTTGAAGCGATTGATTTTACTTTAGACTTTATAGCTTCATTGGTTTCTACACCTAAAAGCATATGAAGTCCGCCTTGTAAATCAAGCCCTAAATTAATCTTAGGACCATTTATAGAAAAAAAGCTTGGCACACTTAAAAATATGCCAAAAAGTGTAACAAAAACTAAAACATAAAAACGATATGTGATACTTTTTGTTTTTTGATTACGCATTATTTTGTTGCTTCCGAATTATTTGTGTTTTCTACTTTTCTAGCTACAAAATTTTTATCTAATTTAGCAACAACATCATCATTTAATCTAATTTTTAAATAATCATCTTCAGCTTTTACAACTTCAACAATTAAACCACCATTAGTAACTATTTTATCACCTTTAGTAAGTGAATTTAGCATTTCTTTATGTGCTTTTGCTTGTTTTTGTTGTGGGCGAATAATTAAAAAATAAAAAATCGCAAATAATACGATTAATGGTAAAAATTGAACTAAAGCATTTTGTTCCATAGAATATCCTTTTAAAAAATAAAATAGTTATCATTCTACATAAAAAGATTTAATCTAAAGTTCTTACTATAAGGCTTGTTGGTAAATTAAATTCTTTTATTAGCTCAATCTCTTTTGCTCTCATTTCGCCATTATCTATTTCGTGGTCATACCCTAATAAATGTAACATTCCATGAATAAATAATAAAGATATTTCATCTTCTAAACTATGCCCTAATTCACAAGCTTTAGTTTTTGCTAGTTCGGTATTAATAACTAATGAGCCTAAAAAATTAGTATCTAAAAAAGAATTATCGTGTGGAAAACTTAAAACATCAGTAGTTTTATCAATATTTCTTGTATTTTTATTGATTTCTTGCATTTCATCATTGTTAGTTAAAACAAGCTCAATATCTTTAGAGCTTAGATAATTTGCTAGTTTTTCAAGGTAGGTAATTTCTTCTAAATTATCGTATAAAATCATAGTATTTTGCCCCAAAAAGGGGCTAAGAATTATTTATCTCTAATGTTTAATTCGTTAATTAATTTAACATAAACATCGTATTTTGTAGCTTTTAAATATTTTAAAAGTCTTTTTCTTTGACCAACTAATTTAAGTAGTCCTAGTCTTGATGAAAAGTCTTTTTTAAATACTTTTAAGTGTTCTGTTAATATCGCAATTCTTTCTGTAAGTAAAGCAATTTGAACTTCAGACGAACCTGTGTCGCCACCAAATCTTGCATATTTGCTGATAATTTCAGCTTTTCTTGCCGAATCCAAAGCCATTTTGACCTCCAAATTGGTGTAAATTAAAAGCTGTGATTATAAAACAAATTGATTAATAAGATTATTAATTTTTATAATTATAATAAGATTTTTTTGGGGTGCTTTTAGCTGAGATTAAACCCATTGAACTTGGACAGGTAATGCTGATTAAGGAGATATTATGAGATTATTTTTAACTTCGCTTATTTTTAGTTTAGCTTTTGCTTATTTTACCAATTCAAATATTTTAAACTTTTTTGCCCTTTTTACTGGAATTTTATATGTATTATTAATGGGAGTAAAAAATAAATTATGCTTTATTGTAGGTGTATTTAATGCTTTAATTTATGCTTATATTGCTTATATGAATAGACTTTTTGGAGAAGTATTTTTGTATTTATTATGCTATTTTCCTATGATGATTTATGGCTATTTTTATTGGAATAAAAATACTTTAATTAAGACTTTAAGCTTGAAAAATTTCATATTAATTTATATAGCAATTTTTATTATTACTTATTTTTATTCTTTTTATTTACAGAATTTAGAATCAAGATTTATTTATCTTGAAAGCTTTATAT
>NZ_JAHCZC010000312.1:0-380 GCF_018501135.1 Campylobacter sp. 2018MI13
GCAATATGGAAGAAAAGTTTTGTACTTTCCGCCGGAACCCCCGAAAACAAACGGTGACATCGTTCGGATGATTGGCATGAAACGTGCTAGCGAGATGGCCATTCCGCCGTGCTTTTCAAAGAATGCTTCGGTTTTTTTCAAATGTTCCTCTTTAATTAAGCGACCTAAAAACGAATTCTTTGTCAATGATTTGCCGACCTTGTGCCCAATGAAGAAATTGAGCGAATCGCCAAGGAACGGAGCAATCAAAAACAAAATTACAAAAATCCAGATGTTAAGGCTGTAATTAGGGTTTGCCGCCATTGCACATGCGGCGAAAAGCAACGAGTCGCCCGGAAGAAACGGCATAATCACGGCTCCTGTTTCAATGAAGATGATGG
>NZ_JAHCZC010000313.1:0-364 GCF_018501135.1 Campylobacter sp. 2018MI13
GGTGAAGTCGTAACAAGGTAACCGTAGGAGAACCTGCGGTTGGATCACCTCCTTTCTAGAGTACATACTCTTTAACTCACACTAAAGAGTAATAATAAATATTTCAAGAGCTCTTGAGAGCTTGTTTAGATATCAAAGGTTGAAATGAGTATTGATATGGGGAATTAGCTCAGCTGGGAGAGCGCCTGCCTTGCACGCAGGAGGTCAGCGGTTCGATCCCGCTATTCTCCACCATATAAAACTTAAACAGAGCATTTAAGCTAAATGTTCTTTCTAGGTTTTATTTAATTTAATTCTATGTTTATATATAGTTTCTAACCTAGTGTTATTTTATTTATCAATGTTAAGAGTCACAAGCAAGTAA
>NZ_JAHCZC010000314.1:0-356 GCF_018501135.1 Campylobacter sp. 2018MI13
GTTTTATCTTCTTCAGGTTGTTTATTGTCTTCAGTGTTTTCAGGTTTATCTTCAGGTTTAACTTCTGGAGTTACAACATCTTCAGTTTTATCTTCTTCAGGTTGTTTATTGTCTTCAGTGTTTTCAGTTTTATCTTCAGGTTTAACTTCTGTAGTTACAACATCTTCAGTTTTATCTTCTTCAGGTTGTTTATTGTCTTCAGTGTTTTCAGGTTTATCTTCAGGTTTATCTTCTGGAGTTACAACATCTTCAGTTTTATCTTCTTCAGGTTGTTTATTGTCTTCAGTGTTTTCAGGTTTATCTTCAGGTTTAACTTCTGGAGTTACAACATCTTCAGTTTTATCTTCTTCAGGTTT
>NZ_JAHCZC010000315.1:0-328 GCF_018501135.1 Campylobacter sp. 2018MI13
TTTAATTAAGAGGAAAGTCCGGGCTGCAATAAGATGAGGTTCCATCTAACAGATGGCTAGAGCAATCTAAGGGAAAGTGTAACAGAAAATAAACTTCCTAATTTTAGGTAAAGGTGAAACGGCGGGGGAAGAGCCCACCAGTGATTATGCGAGTAAAAGCAATTCAGCTTATAAACCCAACCTGCAGCAAGAAGGGGGGGTTTTTATCTTATATTTTAAACCCTTCGCTAGAGTGCTATTGTGAAATAGTAAGTAGATAAATGATTATCCAAGACAAAACCCGGCTTATAGCCATACTCTTTTAAGGATTAGGATGCAAATTAGAGTT
>NZ_JAHCZC010000317.1:0-305 GCF_018501135.1 Campylobacter sp. 2018MI13
GTAGGAGGAATTTTCACCTCCACTACAATTTCACTGGATCCCTCTTTGAGACAGCTCCCATCTCGTTACGCCATTCATGCAGGTCGGTATTTAACCGACAAGGAATTTCGCTACCTTAGGACCGTTAGAGTTACGGCCGCCGTTTACTCGGGCTTCGATCAAGAGCTTCGCATTGCTGCTGACCCCATCAATTAACCTTCGAGCACCGGGCAGGCGTCACACCCTATACATCCACTGACGTGTTAGCAGAGTGCTGTGTTTTTGGTAAACAGTCGGGAGGGACTCTTTGTTGTAAGTTTCCTTGC
>NZ_JAHCZC010000318.1:0-283 GCF_018501135.1 Campylobacter sp. 2018MI13
ATGTAACTACAGAAGTTAAACCTGAAGATAAAACTGAAAACACTGAAGACAATAAACAACCTGAAGAAGATAAAACTGAAGATGTTGTAACTACAGAAGTTAAACCTGAAGATAATCCTGAAAACACTGAAGACAATAAACAACCTGAAGAAGATAAAACTGAAGATGTTGTAACTCCAGAAGTTAAACATGAAGATAAACCTGAAAACACTGAAGACAAAAAACAACCTGAAGAAGATAAAACTGAAGATGTTGTAACTCCAGAAGTTAAACCTGAAGATAA
>NZ_JAHCZC010000319.1:0-274 GCF_018501135.1 Campylobacter sp. 2018MI13
GTTGTGAGTATTTTAATGAAGCTTTGAGCTTTGATACTTCAAAAGTAACTAATATGAGCCATATGTTTGAAAATTGCTTTGATTTTAATCAACCATTAAATTTCAATACTTCAAATGTCGTTGATATGAGCAGTATGTTTAGTAGTTGTGAGTATTTTAATGAAGCTTTGAGCTTTGATACTTCAAAAGTAACTAATATGAGCCATATGTTTGAAAATTGCTTTGATTTTAATCAACCATTAAATTTCAATACTTCAAATGTCGTTGATATGAG
>NZ_JAHCZC010000320.1:0-259 GCF_018501135.1 Campylobacter sp. 2018MI13
CCTAAAAACTTAAGGGGTAAAGAAGAATTTGTTGAGATTACTTGGGAAAAAGCTTATGAATTAGTAGCCAATGAGCTTAAAAGAGTTTATGAAAAATATGGCTCTAATGCTGTTTATGGCGGTAGTTATGGTTGGTTTTTCGTTGGAAGCGTTAATAACCCACAAAGCTTACTTGGAAGAATGTTAAATATAGCAGGTGGTTGTACTACTAGAACTCTTACATACTCAACTCATTGTATTCGTGCAATTACTCCTTATA
>NZ_JAHCZC010000034.1:0-17779 GCF_018501135.1 Campylobacter sp. 2018MI13
ATTTTTAACAACGCCTTCGCCTTGAGTATTTAAAAAATCATCGTCATAATTCTCTACTTTTTTAGTTTTAACAAAAAATTTAAAAATTATAAGTAAAACAAGAGATATAACAGCAATTAATATTATTTGTAATTCTAAATCTAATGGCTTTATTAAATTAATTGCACCGACAATAATAAATCCTATAGCAAAAAATATTATATAAAAACTACCGACTAATAATTCTAAAATTCCTAAAAATATTCCTATACAAAGTAAATATAGGCTACTCATTTTTTGCCTACAAATTCTTTTAATACACTTAAAGCTCCTATTAATTCAGTGCTTTCATAAGGAACTAATATTTTATCTTTATTTTCACTTTTTGCTAAAGCTAAAAATGCTTCTACTCTGCCTTTAGCTAATAAAAATTCAGCTGCATTAATGTTTTGTGCCATTGCTTCATTTATGTTATTCATAGCTTCTTTTTGACCTTGAGCTAATGCAATTTGTTCGTATTTTTTAGCATCAGCCATTCTTTCTATTGCTTCAGCGTTTAAAACTTGCTCTTGCTTTAATGCTTCAGCGTTTTTTATAAGTGCTACTTTTTGTGCTTCAGCATTTAATTCTATAGCTCTTTTTTCTCTTTCAGCTTTCATTTGCAAATTCATTGCTTCTTCTATGCCACTAGGAACTGAAATTTCAGAAATTTCCACTCTCATAATTTTTACACCCCAGTTATCAGCAGCATCTCCAAGTGCAATTTGTAAAGCACTATTTAAACTATCACGACTACTTAAAGTATCATCAAGATACATACCACCAATCTCGCCCCTAAGAGTTGTCATAGCTAAATTTGATATAGCTTTTTTATAATTTTCAACATTATAAAATGCCATTTTTCCATTTGTTACTTTTAGAAAAACTATCCCATCAACTAAAATATTTACATTATCTTTTGTAATAACTTGTTGTTTTTCTATATCTATTAGTTGTTCTTTAATAGTAATTATTGATTTAACCATATCAATAAAAGGAAAGATTAAATGAAATCCTCCACTTAATTCTTTGTGAAATTTACCTAATCGCTCAACTATTACAATATCGCTTTGCGATACTATAATTATAGACTTTATTAAAATGACTATTATTAAAGCTAGTAAAACTCCAACAAAAATTAAAAATTCCATCATCTCTCCTAATTTAAATTAAATAAACATATTACTTAAATTAACATTTGCATTTTTAGTTAAAACACGCTTTCTATATACATTAGAAACTTCGCTCTCATCTCCAACTAAAAGCGCATTTGTAGCACATACAGCAGCACAAATAGGCACTCTTCCTTCGCTTATGCGATTTTGTCCGTAAAGTTCTCTTTCTTCATCACTATTTGTCTCTTCAGGGCCTCCTGCACACATTGTACATTTATCCATTTCGCCTTTAATTCCAAATGCTCCATCTCTTGGAAATTGTGGAGCACCAAATGGACAAGCATATAAGCAATAACCACAACCAATACATTCTTTTTTATCGTGTAATACGATACCATCTTCACGAATATAAAAGCATTTAACAGGGCAAACTTGAGCACAAGGTGCGTCAGTGCAATGCTGACATGCTATTGTCATTGACACTTCTTTGCCTTCAATACCATCATTTAAAGTAATTACTTTTCTTCTTTTAATACCAACAGGAACTTCATGTCCGCTTGAACACGCAACTTGACAAGCAAAACAACCAATACAACGATTTTTATCAACAAAAAACTTCATTCTAGCCATTTTTATGCCCTTTCTATCTTGCAAAGTCCAGCGTTAAATTCGCTAATTTGTGTATTTGGATCAAAACCATAGTTTGTAACCGTATTTGACATTTCGCCTATTGTATAAGGTTTAGTGCCTTCTGGATAGTTATGACTTAAATCAACTCCTTGTAAAACACCAGCGAAGTTGTAAGGTAAGCAAATTCTATCTGGAGTTACACTTCTATTGTGAATACATTTTACTTTAATCTTAGTTCCTTGCGGGCTATGTATCCACATCATTTCTCCATCGCCAATATTGTGTTGCATTGCAAGCTCTGGATGAACATTAGCAAACATTTCAGGTGTAATATCAGCTAAATACTTACTAGTTCTCTCAAGCATACCAGCACCACTTAGATTTACTAAACGCATTGAGCTAATGATAATAGGAAAATCCTTGCTCCAGTCTTGTTTTTGTTGCTCGCTCTTAAACATTGTAGTAACACGGAAATTTGGAGTTGTTTGGTCGTCAAATGTTGGATATTTTTGCACCAAATCCCATCTTGGTGAATGCACTGGCTCTCTATGTTTTGGAATTTGGTCGCTAAATTCCCAAACTATAGTTCTAGCTCTTGCATTTCCTAAGCAACAAGCACTTTTTTCACGGCATTTTTCTAATATAATTCCTGAAATATCTGTGCTCCAAGAACTACCCATTAATTCTTTTTCTTCATCACTTAATGTAATACCAAATACTTGCTCAATATTATCTTTTTTAATTTCAGGATAACCACCTTTAACCTTAGAACCAACAGGAGTGAATGAATTATCAGCTAACTGACTAACTCCATTATGCTCAAGTCCAAATCTATTTCTAAAGCCCATTCCACCTTTTTCATAAGGCACATTTGGGTTCCATAAAATAGCAGTTCCAGGGTGTTTTGCATCCCATACAGGCCAAGGTAAGCCATAATATTCGCCTTTTACATCTCCACCAATACCCATTAAAGTATCAGGGTCAAAATTAGCCCAATTTGCTTGATGTTTTCTTAAACGCTCTGCACTAATACCACGAAGACCAATTGATAATAAACCATTACTCATTTCTCTTGTAGCATCATCAGGCCATTTAGCATCAACACCATCAGGAATTACCTGAACTAATTTATGATTTTGAAGTTCAAGTTTCATACCACGAGTATATTCTGTATAAAAGCCAAATTTCTTAGCAAACATAAACATAATCTCTTGGTCTTCTTTACTTTCATAAATCGGTTTTACTACTTGGCTTCTCCATTGCATAGAACGATTTGTAGCTGTTACATATCCTTCTGTTTCAAATTGAGTTGAAGCAGGAAGTATATAAATTCCATCAGGGCGATCTGCTAAAACTGCAACTTCATTTACAAATGGTTCAGCAACTACTATTAAATCAAGTTTTTTAAGTGCTTCTTGAATTTTAACAGTGTGAGCCATAGAAGTAATTCCAGTTCCTTGAACCCAAAGAACTCTAACAGGAGCATTTGAATGAGTTGTATCTGTGCCATAAGGAACTACGCCTTTAACACCTTGCCACCAGCGAGATAAACTAAATCCTTTTTCGTGCATCCATTTTTTGCCACCATTTGCACTATCATCTACGAAGCGTTTTTGCATATCTTCATAGCTAACTCCCCAGAAATTGCAAAAATGTTTCCAAGCACCTTCAGCTAAGCCATAATAAGCAGGAAGTGTGTCTGCTAAACATCCCATATCTGTTGCACCTTGAACATTATCGTGACCACGAATAATATTAGTTCCGCCACCAGGTTTTCCAATATTTCCTAACACTAATTGTAAAATAGCTAAAATACGAGTATTTGAACTACCAACTGAATGTTGAGTAATACCTAATGACCAAAATAGTGTAGCAGGTTTTGTAGTCGCAAATAATTTTGTAACTTGAATTAGAATTTCTTCACTACATCCGCAAATATCAGCAACTTCGCTAGGAGTATATTTTTTAGCTTCTTCACGAATTAAATCAACTCCATAAGACCTATTTTTGATTATTTCTTTGTCTTCCCAACCATTTTCAAAAATAAGATTTAACATTCCATATACAAATGCAATGTCAGTTCCTGGACGAATTCTTACATAAATATCAGCATGAGCTGCACTTCTTGTAAAAATAGGGTCAACTACGATTAAAGGAGCATTATTTCTATCTTTAGCTTGTAAAATATGCTTAAATCCAATAGGGTTTGCAACTGCTGAGTTTGCACCAAACATAATCATACATTTTGTATTACCTACAACATCACCAAAGTGATTTGTCATAGCGCCATATCCCCAAGTATTAGCCACACCGGCTACTGTTGCGCTGTGTCAAATTCTAGCTACGTGATCTATTGAGTTTGTTCCCCAAAATGCAGCAAATTTTCTAAAATAATATGCTTGTTGATTGTTAAACTTAGCTGAACCTAAAAACATTACGCTATCAGGACCGCTTTCTTTTCTAATATCTAGCATTTTATCGCCGATTTCATTTACAGCTTGTTCCCAGCTAATTCTTTCCCATTTACCATTAACTCTTTTTAATGGGTATTTAACACGACATTTTGATTTGGTTAAATCAATTTGGTCAATTCCCTTACAGCAATGACTTCCAAGTGAAATTGGATGGTCTATTGCGTTATTTTGTCTAACCCAAACACCATTTACTACTTCAGCTTCTATACCACAACCAGCACTACAAATAGAGCAAACTGTGCGAACACTTTTACTACCTTCATAAGGCATTTTAACTTTTTCATCTGCCTTTAAGGTTGCGTTTGTCGCACCAAATGCGGTAGTGCTTGCACCTGCAACTGCTGCAAGTTTTAAAAAGCTTCTTCTACCTAAATTACGCATTTAAATCCTTTCTATAAATTAATATGCAATTTTATAAAATTTTTCCCAGTGAAGGGTCTTTTTATATAACACTTCTTTTTTCTTTGCACGACCAGATACTACACCAGAGCTATTATTTTCGCTACTTGTTGCTGCATTTAAACCTACGCTAGCAACAGCACAGGTAGCTCCAGCACTTAATGCTTTTTTAAGAAAAGCTCTTCTTTTGTTCTCCATGGCTGCCTCCTTACTAAAATTTTAAAAAGTAACCTAAATAATACATTATTGCCTTAAAATTAGGCTTAAGAAAATAAACAAAATTATCTAAAAAATAATATTATGATAATGATAAAAAGAGTCGGTTTTGATAAGAAAAATTAAGATAAAAAAACACCTATTTTTTAAAAATATTTATGTAATAACATCTAGCATTGCTTGTGGTAAATCTACATTTTTAAATATTGCTAAAGAAAATGAAATATTTTGCATTAGTGCTGATGAAATTTCTTCAAAAGTTTTTTGCTACAAATGGAAACAAATTCGTAAAAAATTAAATATTTCAAATTCCTATTTCAAATTCTTAAAAGAAAAAAAACAAGCAGTGGCAAATGTGATTTTTAATGATAAAACAGCTAAGAAAAAATTAGAAAAAATAATGCACTCAAAAATCAAAAAAGAAATTCTCAAAAAAATCAAACAAAATAAAAATAAAATAATTTTTGTAGAAATTCCCTTGTTTTTTGAAAATAGCAATTATAATTTTTTGCTTAATAAAATTGTGATTTATTGCTCTTATGAATTATCTTTAACAAGGCTTATGAATAGAAATAATTTAACAGAATTTGAAGCAAAACTAAGATTAAATTCTCAATTACACATAGACAAAAAAATAAAATTTGCAAATTATTTAATCAAAAATGATGGTAATTTAGAAGATTTTAAAGATAACTCGCTAAAACTTATCCAAAAACTAAAGGAAAAACATGGAATTTCATAAATACTACGCAAATGGAAATGATTTTATTATTTTTCAAACTGATAATTTAGATGAAAATTATTTAAGTAAATTAGCCGTAAAATTATGCAATAGACATAGTGGAATAGGTGCTGATGGACTTATTGCAATCAAAAAAAATGATAAAGATTATGATTTTACTTGGGGATTTTACAATCAAGATGGCTCAAAAGCTAATATGTGTGGCAATGGTGCAAGAGCTGCGGCACATTTTGCTTATACTCAAAATTTAGCAAATAAAAATATGAGTTTTTTAACTGGTGCAGGGATTATTAAGGCGACAATTTTTGATGATGATTTTGTAGAAATTAGATTAACTAAAGCTAAGGTTATACACGAAAATTTAGTGGAATTTCAAAATGTATTTTGCCTAATTGATACAGGTGTGCCACACCTAGTAACTCTTGATGGAGTGCAAAACTACAACGAAGAAAATGCTAAATATTTAAGAGAAAAATATGACGCAAATGTAAATTACGCAACTTTTAAAGATGGGGTTTTGTATGTTAGAACTTATGAGCGTGGAGTTGGAGAAACTTTAGCTTGTGGAACTGGAATGAACGCTTGTTTTTATTATGCTAGAATGCTTAAATTAGTTGATGAAAAGGCTACTATTTATCCAAAAAGCAATGATATTTGCGAAGTGAGTTTTAAAGATGATTATTTATATTTTAAAGCACAAGTTAAAAAAATTTTTAGCACTACGCTTGATTGTTAAATAATTTTGCTAGTATTTTGATATTTTTTGATGTAGAAGGGATGATGAAATTACAATATACTAATGATATGTTAAGCTTACAACAAGCTTTAAATAACGCAACTTGCGGAATTGGTTGGGAAAAAGGTTATACAAAGGAAAATCGCTTAATTGATTTTGCTCGTTGTATTTATATGGAATGTGCTGAACTCGTTGATTCTATGCCTTGGAAACATTGGAAAAGCATAGATGCTAGTTGGGATTTAGAAAATATTCAAATTGAATTAGTTGATATTTGGCATTTTATTTTAAGCCTTGCAATTATGCAAAATCAACAAAAAGAACTTATAAACACGATTTCAGAATTTAAATTCAATAAAACAAATAAAAATTTAAATGATATTTTAGAACTTTCAAGAGAATTAATTCACACAAGTAGTGCAAAAGAGCTAAACATAACGCAAATTACAGAAATATTTTTAAAGCTAATGTGTAGTTGTGAGTTAGAATTTACAAGACTTTATAAAATCTACATTGGTAAAAATGTCTTAAATAAATTCCGCCAAGATAACGGCTATAAAAATGGAACTTATAAAAAACTTTGGAATGGTAAAGAAGACAATGTAATCTTATATGAACTACTAGAGCAAAATGATATAAACTATGATAGTTTGTATAAAAATCTTAATGAAATTTATAAAAATTTAAAGGATTAATAATGGAAATAATAGGATATTACGATAAAGATAAAAATATTTATGATACTTTAAGCACTGATGGAGCAGGACTTGAGCCAATTTTCTATGATGATAGTCCTATGGCACTTGAAATCATTCGCCATAGCTGTGCTCACCTTTTAGCTGAAGCTATTACACAATTATATAAAAATGCTAAATTTTTCGTAGGACCTTGCGTTGATGAAGGTTTTTATTATGATTTTAAAGTAGATGAAAAAATCAGCGAAGAAGATTTAAAAGTAATTGAAGATAAAATGAAAGAGCTTGCAAAAAAAGGCTCTCCTATGGTAAAAAATACGATGAGCTATGAAGCTGCTTGTGAAAAGTTTAAAAATGATGAATTAAAACAAGCAGTTTTAAGTCGTTTAAGTGGAGAAATTAGCACATATTCTCAAGGTGAATTTACCGACTTATGTCGTGGGCCACATTTACCACACACCAAAATGCTTAAGAATTTTAAATTAACAAAATTAGCAGGTGCTTATTTAGGCGGCGATGAAAAAAATGAAATGCTAGTTAGAATTTATGGTATCGCATTTGCAACAAAAGAAGCTTTAAAAGACTATCTAACAATGATAGAAGAAGCTAAGAAAAGAGACCATAGAAAACTAGGAAATGATTTAAAATTATTCACATTTAGCGAACAAATTGGCGGTGGCTTACCATTATGGCTTAAAAATGGTGCAAGAGTTAGAAATAAATTAGAGCATATTTTATATAAAGCTCATAGAGTTAGATTTTATGAGCCTGTTCGTGGCCCTGAATTGCTAAATTCTAGCGTTTGGAAAACAAGTGGACATTATGCAAACTATAAAGAAAATATGTATTTTACTAGAATTGATGAGCAAGAATACGGAATAAAACCAATGAACTGCGTAGGACATGTATTCTGCTATAAAAGTGAAGGTAGAAGTTATAAAGATTTGCCTATTAAATTCTTTGAATACGGAATGGTTCATCGCCATGAAATGAGTGGGGCTTTACACGGGCTTTTAAGAGTTCGTGAATTTACTCAAGATGATAGCCATATTTTCTGTATGCCAAGTCAAATAAAAACCTTAGTAAAAGAGATTTTAGATTTTGCTAAAAAAATTATGGTAACTTTTGGATTTGAATGGGAACTAGAAATCTCAACAAAACCTGAAAAATCAATAGGAAGTGATGAGATTTGGGAAGTTGCTACAAAAGCTTTAATGGAAGCTTTAGATGAAGAAGGTATTAAATACGGAGTTGATGAAGGTGGTGGAGCTTTCTATGGTCCAAAAATTGATATTAAAATCCTAGACGCACTTAAACGCAAATGGCAATGTGGAACTATTCAAGTAGATTTTAACCTACCTGAAAGATTTGAGCTTGAATATACAGACGAAAACAATGAGAAAAAACGCCCTGTAATGCTTCATCGTGCTTTACTTGGAAGTTTTGAAAGATTTTTAGGCATATTGCTTGAACATACAGCAGGAGAATTACCATTCTTTATAGCTCCAATTCAAGTTATGATTTTACCAGTAGGTGAAAAGCATATTGAGTATTCAAAAGCATTACAAAAAGAATTATTAGAGCTTGGAGTTGATGCTGATATTAATGAGAAAAACGATACTTTAGGTAAAAAAATAAGAAATGCAGAAATGCTAAAAGTGCCTTATATAGCAGTAATCGGAGATGAAGAAATAAATAATAATCAAGTAGCTTTAAGAGATAGAAGAGCTAAACAACAATCAACACTTACAATGGAGGAATTTTTGAAACTAATTAAAGAAAAACAAAACGAGGTAGTATTTTGAGTAAAGAAAAAGATGTATTGTTAAATGAAGAAATAGATTTAGCAGAGGTTAGATGTATAGGTGATGATGGAGCACAATATGGCATAATTAGTAGCGATGAGGCTAATGCACTTGCTAATCGTTTAGGGCTTGATTTGGTATTAATCGCAAAAGATGCTAAGCCACCTGTTTGTAAGATTATGGACTATGGCAAGTTTTGTTATCAGCAAGAAAAAAAGCTAAAAGATGCTAAGAAAAAGCAAAAGGTAGTAGAAGTTAAAGAAATCAAACTTTCTGTAAAAATTGCTCAAAATGATATTAACTATAAAGTTAAACACGCTATTGAGTTTTTAAAATCAGGAAAGCATGTTAGATTTAGAGTATTTTTAAAAGGTCGTGAATTAAGCAATCCACAATCAGGCGAAGAACTGCTTTTAAAAATTTATGAAGAAATTAGCGATATTGCAAATATGGATAAAGCACCTTTATTTGAAGGTCGCTACATTAATATGCTTTGCACCCCAAAAAGCACTAAAAAATAATAAAGTGGCTTTCAATAGCCACTTTTAAATTCTTATTTTTTCATCTTAGAGCGTGAATATAAAATCAAATCATTACTTGTTTTAATTTGTGAACCTTTTAAAGAATTAATACAATAATTCAAAATATCAGCACAAGCTTTCGCATCACTTAAAGCCCTATGATGAGTGCTAATTATACCTAATTCATTTTTTAAACTATCAAGACCATATTTATCACATTCAATACAACGCCTTGCTAACATAATCGTGCAAAGCTTTCTATTAATCAATGGAGCATTTAAGTATTCAAGACTTTCTTTTGCGATAAAACCATAATCAAAAGATACATTATGAGCTACAAAAATAGCATTACCTAAAAACAATCTAAAATCAGCTAAAACCCTAGCACTTCTAGGAGCATTTTTTAGCATTTGCGTTGTAATTCCTGTAAGCTCAACTATATTTTCAGGCACTTCGTTTGCATAAATAAAGCTTTCAAATTCATCTAAAATCTCGCCATTTTTTATCTTAACAGCACCAATTTCTATGATTTGCCCGTTACTAATTGAGCCTGTGCTTTCAATATCAACAACACAAAAAACCTCATCTTGAATTAATTTATTTCTTGAGTTTAAAAATACTTCTTGATTTTGTTTTAGCGTAATATCAAGCCCTAGCATTAAAAGAGTTTCATAAGTTATCTCAAAATTTAAGGCATTTTCGTATTGGTTTTTTAAATCTTTATAATTAATACTACTTGTAAGTAGCCTTTCTAAAATCTTATCACAATTAGCAATTTGTTTTTTATAAAGCTCGTTATAATCCATCAAAATTCCATTTTTAAAGAATTAATTGCGACTTTATAATCATTACTACTAAACACATAATTTCCAGCCACAACTATATCAGCCCCTGCTCTTTCAATATCTGCAATATTTAAGCCATTTACTCCGCCATCAACTTCAATGAAGCATTTATAATTATTCTTATCAATCATTTCTCTTAAGGCACTGATTTTTCTAAGAGTGCTTGGTATGAAGCTTTGACCACCAAAACCAGGATTTACACTCATTAAAAGCACCATAGAAACTTCACTTAAAACATATTCAATCTCATTTAAATTCTGGTGTGGATTTAATACTATTGAAGGATTTACGCCGTGTTTTTTAATATAATCAATCAATCTTAAAGGATGAGTAGTAGCATCTATATGAAAGCTTAAGAATTTAGGTTTTATATCTAAAAACAAATCAACAAATTTATCAACTTCTCTTACCATCAAATGCACATCTAAAGGAATAGTAGCAACTTTAGCAATAGCTTTTGTAGTGCAAGTTCCAATGCTTAGATTTGGAACATAATGTCCGTCCATTACATCAATATGCAATAAATCAGCACCAGCAGCCTCAACTTTTTTAATATCTTCAGCTAAATTTAAAAAATCAGCAGACAATAAACTAGGAGCAACATACATTTTTTAATCCTTAAAATTATTTTTTATAGAATATCATTAAAACTTAAAAAAAAAATTAAGCTTAAGATGCTATGATTAATACTTTTATTTTTACAAGAACACAAAAAAAGGATTTACGATGTCAAAATTTTGTCAATTAACAGGTAAAGGTCCTATGGTAGGAAATAATGTTAGCCACGCTAACAATAAAACAAAAAGAAGATTTTTACCTAATTTACGCACTATTCGCATTGATTTAGGCGATGGCACAACTAAAAAAATTAGAGTTGCAGCTTCAACATTACGCACACTAAAAAAAAGAAGAGCTAACTAATTTTTATAAAGAATTTTTATGAGCTTTTTTAAAAAGCTAGGCAAATTGCTCGGTTGGGCTGAAAGTGGAAAACCTGAAGTTGATATAAATACCGAGTTTTACGAACAATTAAAACCTTTTCGTCTCCCATTAATAGCAGTTGTTGTAATGATGCTATTTGGGGCGATTGGTTATATGCTTACTAGTAATTTTTCATTACTTGATGGGATTTATCAAGCAGGTATGACTTTTACAACTTTAGGTTATACTGAAGTAGCTACAATCACTCCTGCTGGTAGATTTTTTACGATTTGCTATGTATTATTAGGCTTTGTTACTTTTACTTTTTCAATAGGTATTGTGATTGAAGTTCTAAAAAAAGGCGAATTAACAAGAATTATTAAGGAAAAACGAATGCTATACAAAATAGCAAGATTAAAAAATCATTATGTTATATGTTATCACAACGAATTTACCCAAGAATTAGCAAAACAATTTAAACAAACATATACACCTTTTGTAGTAGTAGATGATATACCAGATTTTGAAAAAATTGCTGAAGCAAATAAATATCCATTCTATATTAAATGCCCACCACATAGTGATTTGGCATTTTTAAAAACACATTTATCAAGTGCGAAAGGAATTATTTCTCTTAGCCCAAATTCTGCTGATAATATAGCAATAATTGCTAGTGCTAGACTATATGAAAAAGATATAAAAAGAATTAGTCCTTATTCTATAATAACGATTTCAAATTCCGAACACGACGCAGCAAGACTTAAAAAGCTAGGAGCAAACACGGTTGTATTAGCTACGAAATTAGCAGCTCAAAGACTTAGCGTTGTAAGTGTAAGACCTGAAATGGAAAATCTATTAGAGCAATATTTATACACAAGAGACCAAAGTATTGATATTGAAGAAGTTAAAGTTCCTGATGAAAGTTGGGTTAGATTTAGAAGATTAAAAGATGTAGCTTTTAGACAATTAGCAAATGTTAGCGTAATCGGAATAAAAGATGCAAATAATAATTTTTTACCTATGCCAAAAGGTGATGCAATGATTGGAACGGGGACTAAATTATTGTTAATAGGAACTCCAGAAAGTATTAAAGAAGTTAAAAAAATTATTAAAAATAAGCAAACTCCTGAAAGTTTAAAATAAAATATAAATGTTATCTGTTTGTAATTTATTTTAGTTACCATATTAATACACATTACTAAAAATTAAGGAGAAGTTATGTTACACGAACATAGAGAGTTAATCACGAATTTAAAAGGTAAAGACGCACATTTTGATAAGCTTTTTGAAGCTCATAATGATTTAGACCATAAGATAAAAGATGCTGAAGAAGGTAGAATTCATTTAGATGATTTAGAAATAGCTAGAATGAAAAAGGAAAAATTAAAATTAAAAGATGATTTAAATAATTATTTAAATTCTATTAAAAATAAAGCTTGATGGGGGGGGGTATTTATGTTTTTTAACAAAGATAACACCCTCCAAAATGAATTGCAGGAAAAACTAAATAGAGCAATAGCAGAAAAAGAAAAGTTAGAAGCTGAAATTGCGAAATTAAAAAATGAAATTACTGCAAAGGCAAATAACGAAGAAGAAGATAAAATCAAATTCTCACTATTTGACATTATGGTAAAAGGTATGAAAGAAAGCGTTTCTTTTGTTCAAAAAGATATTGAGGGTGATTTATCAAGAGCTCAAGAAATAGAAACTCTTTCAGCAGATTGTGTAGATATGATAGTAAATCTTAAAAAAGTATCTGAAAGTATCATAACATCACTTGAAAAAATCACTGAATCATCAAGTAAATCTCGTGATACTGCACAAAATCTCCATAGAAGCGTTGATGAAATTACAAATGTAATTAATTTAATCAAAGATGTATCAGACCAAACCAATTTGCTAGCTTTAAATGCAGCTATTGAAGCAGCTCGTGCTGGTGAGCATGGTCGTGGTTTTGCTGTGGTTGCTGATGAAGTTAGAAAACTAGCAGAAAAAACCCAAAAAGCAACAGCTGAAGTAGAAATGAATATCAATTTATTAAAACAAAACGCTAATGAAATGTTTACGCAAAGCGAATCGGTAGAGCAAATATCACAAGATTCAAACGCACATATCGGAACATTTTCGGAGCAATTTGATAGATTATCGCATATATCTAAAGATATTAAATTTAATGCGAGTGCTATCAAATACGAAGTATTTACATCTTTAGTAAAACTTGACCATATCTTATTTAAAGCAAATGGATATGCAAATGCACTAAGTGAAAATCCAACAAAATTAAGCGACCATTTTAGTTGCCGTCTTGGTAAGTGGTATCAAAATGAAGGTAAAGAAATGTTCGGACATCTTCCTTTATATTCTAAAATTGATACTCCGCATAAAAATGTTCATGAAAGCATTAATCAAGCACTTGGATATATTGCAAGCAAGCAGTCTAATAGCAAAGAAATTGTTGAGCTTTATAAAGAAGCAGAAAAATCAAGTCTTGAATTATTTATGATTTTTAGACATTTATTAGGCGAATTTATTAAAAAATAATTCACTAATCTTATTAGGGTTTTAGCCCTAATAAGTCTGTATATTTACAAAATTTATACTTCATCTAATACTAAAATCAACTTTTATTTTTTATTTTAACAACCCTTTAAAATACCAATATAAAGCTAAAAATAACTTTTATAGTTCTATCTACTCCTAGAAATTATCGGCAAAATATCTTAGTTTAAAATATACATTTTGACATAATTAGCAGAATTTAAAAATTGCTTACATAAAAAATATCCAACCAACAAACTCAAAAATATATTAATTGAAAATATTTTAAAGCAATAAAATCTTTATTAGTTATATCAAATAAAAAAGAAAATAATTGTGATAGTAAAAATAAATTCTAATTCGTAATAACTATTACGAATTAGAATTCTTCATTAGAATTTATAGCTAAAGCCTAAGCTACCTTTTAATTCTTTATCAGAATTTGTGTAAAGATTGCTTCCTAAATTGATATTAAAACTAGCATTAGGGTTGATTTTATAATCTACACCAAAATTTAAATTCACACTTGTATCGCCCTTTTTACCTTCAATGATATTTTCTTTAACTTCATCTATTAACAACATATCAGGCTTTTTAGTTAGTTCTTTGCTAAGTGCAACAGATAAAAATCCATCAAGGCTATCTAGCATAGAAACTCCACCTTCTAATTTAGCTGATAAAGTATGCTTTAATTGGCTATCCCCACTTATACTAAGACCATTTGTGCTAATTGCAGTCGGCTTATAAGAAGTCAAATCATATCTTAAACTTGGCTCAAAATAATATTTATCCCCAAATCTAACCCCACTTTCAAAACTAGCTGTATAAACATTGTGATTTTTATCAGCTTTAATTCCTAATTTATCTGCCTCATAAGAGCTTGATATATTGTGGTAAAAAGCATTAGCACCTATAAACACTCCATTATTAAATACATTCATAGCATATAAACCAATGCCTTTTGAATCGCTATTAGCATTTACATTTCCTTTAGTTTCAGCCGTTCCAAAACTAGCAGCTATACCTAAAGTTAAATTAGAATTGCTAAGTTCATTTGTCTTATCAGCACCAACATTAAAATTCTTATAACGAATTGAACTATATTCGTATTTGTTATATCCCATTTGATTATCTAGCCAAAATCCATTACCTACTTTTTGATTTTTCACCAATCTTAATCTATTGTTTAATGTATTGTTTTTAGTATTTGCTATGTAATCAGGGCTTGTTAGAATGAAATTAGCCGTCCCAACAGCGTCTTTATCAAAATCTATTAAATCAAACATATCACCTAAAACAACTTCTAAACTAGAAGTATTAACATTATTGCTATTAGCACCATTTGCTATATTGCCTAAATCTTGACCCGAAATAACACTATCAACATTACTCTCATCTATTAAATCATCGCCTTTAATACCAATGCTCCAAATAGCATTTCCTTTAGCATTAGGATTAAAATGTGTAAATCTATCGGCTAATTCATAATTTGCCACTTTTGTTTGATAAGTTACTTTAAAAAAGTCCTTGCTAATTCCTGATTGAGAATTTGCATCACTTCTTTGTGAATTAGTAGTGTTATTAACTATTGCTATAGGGATAAAACCTTCTTTATCTTTTAGCATAGTAAGGTTTGTATTAGCAAGTTGTATTGTATTGTTAGCACCACTTATAGCTTCTCTTACTATTATAGCTCCACTATAAATATCGTGGAATGAAGTATCAATTCCACCACCATAAATATAAAACTTAGAATTATTAGCTACTAAAGTATTTACTGCTACTTGACCTTTTATATGAGTATTTGTTGTATCTAGTTTATCAACCCTTACGCCGCCATTTAATTCTGATTGTTTTGTAGTGTAAGTTCCGCTATCTTTTTGTATATTAGCATCATATACATTACTTGAGCTATCATCTTTGCCTAAAAGCTTAGAATTAATAGTAGAGTTTGCAATATTTACTAAATTAGAATTGATATTTGATGAGTTGATAGTAGAGTTTGTAATGCGTGCGGAATTTGATTTGATATTTTCTGCTGTAACATTTAAATCTTTTATATTTAAATTCTTAGTAATATCAACTTGATTTGCCGTAATTACATTACCTTTTTCCATAGATTTACTTGTATCAAGGCTAAAGATTGCATCAGTAGCACTAACTTTACCACTGAACTGATTTCCTTGATTAGCATATAAAGTTTTACCTACATTTAAATCTTTTTCAAATGTTGTATTATCTACGCTTACATCATTTGTAGTAGTTGTTATTCCACCAAATTTACCCCCACTACCTTTAATATCACTCAATTCAACATCGTTTGTATAAACTACTTTATTACTAATTAAGTCCCCATTACCTGTGATTTTTGATGAAATCGTCCCATCAACTATCTCAATAATACCTTCATTTTTAATATCGCCTGTGATTTGAGATTTGCCATTAAGTGCTAGGTAAGTAGTATCATCAAGTAATGTTAAATTATTTGCCGAACTTCCCTCATCAAGAGTAATTTTTGCATTATTTTTTAAAGTCAAATCATTAAAATAACTAGCTTTAATATCTGACTTACAATTTGCATTATCCTTGCAATCAATTGTAGTAGCTCCATTAAATTTTGTATTAAGTGCATTAAGATTGCTTACTACAACTTCGCCATCAAATATAGATTTACTCGTATTAATAGTGTTAGCATTAACTTTTGAATCTTTAGAGAATGTAGTGTCTAAAACTGCTTCAATTGTATTGGCATTAACTATAGAATTAAATTTAGAATTATTAGACTTTAAAGTATCTTTTACATTAACTTCTTTATTAAATACTGATTTTTCTGAAGTTATATTATTTGCCGATACAAAACCATTAAAAGTTGAGCCGCCATTTGCAATTATGCTATCAGTTGCAGTGGTTGTGCCGTTAAATACTGAACCGCTATTTGCCGTGATAAAATCTGATTTTATATCTTTTTCAAATGTAGCTTTATCATTTGCTGTTAGTTTGTGTGCTGTAAATGTATCGCTTATGGTTACATTTGTAACGCTTAATTCATTAAACTTACTATTATTAAGACTTGAAGTGCAGTCAGTATTTTTACAATTAATATCCACTAAACCTTGAAAATTAGTACTATTAGCCGTTAATTTCTCTACATTTACTTTAGATGTAGCACTAAAAACACTATTAGCATCAGTAGTTAAACTAGAAGTATTTACTAAAGCTTTAAAGGTTGAGCCTGTAGAGTTTATAGAATTACTTGCATTTACACTACCGCTAAAAATTGAATTAGTAGAAGTGATTGTATTTGCTGTAACATTTGCAAAGCTTGAATTATTTTTAGCTGTTAGAGTAGCTGTATCAATTGCATTAGCAAATGTTGAGCTATCAGCTGTAATTGAATTATTCTTAACTATGCTTCCATTAAATGTAGAACCTACTGCATTAATATCTGTTGCATTGACTATGCTTGTAGTATCAAATATAGAATTTGAATTAGAATTTAATGTAGCTGTATTTACTATAGCTTTAAATGTTGTATCACTTGAAGTGATTAAATTACTTGCTGTTATGTTTTTATTGAATATAGAATTTTTAGAACTTTCTAAATCTTTTGTATTTACCAACCCATCAAATGTAGCACCATTTGAAGTAATTTTATTAGTTGCATTTACATTTCCTACAAATTTTGAACCACTATTAGCAGTTATGCTATCGGTTGCAGTGGTTGTGCCATTAAACACTGAATTAGTAGAAGTGATAGTATTTGCTGTAACATTTGCAAAGCTTGAATTATTTTTAGCTGTTAGAGTAGCTGTATCAATTGCATTAGCAAATGTTGAACTATCAGCTGTAATTGAATTATTCTTAACTATGCTTCCATTAAATGTAGAACCTACTGCATTAATATCTGTTGCATTGACTATGCTTGTAGTATTAAATATAGAGCCTTTTTGAGCGTCTAAGAATGCAGTTTTTACTTCTTTTTCAAATGTAGCACCATTTGAAGTAATTTTATTAGTTGCATTTACATTCCCTACAAATTTTGAGCCACTATTAGCAGTTATACTATCAGTTGCAGTGGTTGTGCCGTTAAACACTGAATTAGTAGAAGTGATTGTATTTGCACT
>NZ_JAHCZC010000321.1:0-256 GCF_018501135.1 Campylobacter sp. 2018MI13
GTTCCTTATTTTCAACTGAAGGTTCTTTATTCTCTACTGAAGGTTCTTTATTCTCAACTGAAGGTTCCTTATTCTCTACTGAAGGTTCCTTATTCTCTACAGAAGGTTCTTTATTTTCAACTGAAGGTTCTTTATTTTCAACTGAAGGTTCCTTATTCTCTACAGAAGGTTCTTTATTTTCAACTGAAGGTTCCTTATTCTCTACAGAAGGTTCCTTATTCTCTACAGAAGGTTCCTTATTCTCTACAGAAGGTTC
>NZ_JAHCZC010000322.1:0-255 GCF_018501135.1 Campylobacter sp. 2018MI13
CTTCTCCGTTTTTAATAACTTCGTTTGATTTTTGATTTACTGCATGCATAGATGCACTCATCTCTTCTACTGCTGCTGCACTTTCTTGTAAGCTACTTGCTTGCTTTCTTGCACCTTCGTTTATATCACTAACACTTGTTTTTAGTATTTTAGATTTATCTTGTAGGTTTCTTGCAGTTTCAAGATTTGTTTTTAACATATCTCTTATTTGCTTACCTAACATATTAGTTGCAAGTTCTACTCTACCTTTAGCAT
>NZ_JAHCZC010000323.1:0-255 GCF_018501135.1 Campylobacter sp. 2018MI13
AAAACTTAAGGGGTAAAGAAGAATTTGTTGAGATTACTTGGGAAAAAGCTTATGAATTAGTAGCCAATGAGCTTAAAAGAGTTTATGAAAAATATGGCTCTAATGCTGTTTATGGCGGTAGTTATGGGTGGTTTTTCGTTGGAAGCGTTAATAACCCACAAAGCTTACTTGGAAGAATGTTAAATATAGCAGGTGGTTGTACTACTAGAACTCTTACATACTCAACTCATTGTATTCGTGCAATTACTCCTTATA
>NZ_JAHCZC010000324.1:0-255 GCF_018501135.1 Campylobacter sp. 2018MI13
AAACTGAAGATGTTGTAACTCCAGAAGTTAAACCTGAAGATAAACCTGAAAACACTGAAGACAATAAACAACCTGAAGAAGATAAAACTGAAGATGTTGTAACTCCAGAAGTTAAACCTGAAGATAATCCTGAAAACACTGAAGACAATAAACAACCTGAAGAAGATAAAACTGAAGATGTTGTAACTCCAGAAGTTAAACCTGAAGATAAACCTGAAAACACTGAAGACAATAAACAACCTGAAGAAGATAAAA
>NZ_JAHCZC010000325.1:0-254 GCF_018501135.1 Campylobacter sp. 2018MI13
TTCTCCGTTTTTAATAACTTCGTTTGATTTTTGATTTACTGCATGCATAGATGCACTCATCTCTTCTACTGCTGCTGCACTTTCTTGTAAGCTACTTGCTTGCTTTCTTGCACCTTCGTTTATATCTCTAACACTTGTTTTTAGTATTTTAGATTTATCTTGTAGGTTTCTTGCAGTTTCAAGATTTGTTTTTAACATATCTCTTATTTGCTTACCTAACATATTAGTTGCAAGTTCTACTCTACCTTTAGCAT
>NZ_JAHCZC010000326.1:0-251 GCF_018501135.1 Campylobacter sp. 2018MI13
TAGCTTTAGCACATAATCCACGACCTACGATTAGTGGAATTCTGCCACCTGCACGAACTTCGTCTAAAAGAGTATTTGGATTTATTTCAAAAGTTGAAACAACTTTACCATCTTTTTTAATTTGTCCTTTTGCAATATCAACAACAAATCTATCTCCCATTTCAAGATTTGTAACATCACAAACTATTGGTAAAGCACCACTATCTTGAGCGGTATTGAAAAAAATTGGAGCAATAGTTTGTCCTAAAATC
>NZ_JAHCZC010000327.1:0-248 GCF_018501135.1 Campylobacter sp. 2018MI13
CGCCTTACTGGCATGGGGAAAGTAGCTCGTTGCGGACTTGTTAAAATCTTTTTTAACTCCTTTCTTTTTAATAATAATTGATTTTTATATACATATTTTTAGATTTAATTTTTTATTATATTTTTTTTAATTGTAGAAACGGGATAGGGCTAAAAGGTAAGTTTTTATTGTTGCTTTCTTTTTTAGCTTTGTTTGGGTTTGGACTTTTTTAATTGCTTAGGTTTTTAATACTTTAAGTAGTTTTAGTA
>NZ_JAHCZC010000328.1:0-246 GCF_018501135.1 Campylobacter sp. 2018MI13
TTACAATCCTTACTTTACCCATTGCACCATTATAACCTGCAACGCTACCTTTTAATACTAAAACACCATTTTCAGCGTCAAATGAAACAACTTCATTTTTAACAGTAACTAATTCATTACCAAAATGCCCCGCCATTTTGCGTCCTTTTTGAACACGACCTGGCCACTCGCGGTTACCTATAGAACCTGAGCGTCTGTGAAAACGGCTACCATGACTTGCTGGACCACCTGCAAATCCGTGTCTTT
>NZ_JAHCZC010000329.1:0-246 GCF_018501135.1 Campylobacter sp. 2018MI13
AAAGACACGGATTTGCAGGTGGTCCAGCAAGTCATGGTAGCCGTTTTCACAGACGCTCAGGTTCTATAGGTAACCGCGAGTGGCCAGGTCGTGTTCAAAAAGGACGCAAAATGGCGGGTCATTTTGGGAATGAATTAGTTACTGTTAAAAATGAAGTTGTTTCATTTGACGCTGAAAATGGTGTTTTAGTATTAAAAGGTAGCGTTGCAGGTTATAATGGTGCAATGGGTAAAGTAAGGATTGTAA
>NZ_JAHCZC010000330.1:0-246 GCF_018501135.1 Campylobacter sp. 2018MI13
AAAGACACGGATTTGCAGGTGGTCCAGCAAGTCATGGTAGCCGTTTTCACAGACGCTCAGGTTCTATAGGTAACCGCGAGTGGCCAGGTCGTGTTCAAAAAGGACGCAAAATGGCGGGGCATTTTGGGAATGAATTAGTTACTGTTAAAAATGAAGTTGTTTCATTTGACGCTGAAAATGGTGTTTTAGTATTAAAAGGTAGCGTTGCAGGTTATAATGGTGCAATGGGTAAAGTAAGGATTGTAA
>NZ_JAHCZC010000035.1:0-17684 GCF_018501135.1 Campylobacter sp. 2018MI13
GACAGCAATAATATTACATAACTTAAACCATAAATGCTACATAAATTACATAATAATGCAAATTGAAATTCTATGTTTGATTATTTTTTATAATCAAACATAATTTAAGTTATGTTTAATTTATACAAATTATCTTCCAAGAGATAGAGCATTTGGAATTAAAGGTGAAATGGGTAAATGTACAAAGTATGTTGTTGTATGTATTATAAATACACTTTTAGTTGGAGATGAGAGCGAATTTTAATGTATATAGAAAGCGTGTTTTAACTAAAAATACAAATATAAATCTAAGTAATATGTTTATTTAAACTTTAGCCCCTTTTTTAGTACTGATTCATATTTTAAATTCTTTAAATTTTATTTAATTTTTAACCAATAAAAACCCTAAATTAAAAGTATTAAACATATTAATTAAAGTAATAGCTAATTTAAAAATCACAATTGCTAATTAACAAATTAGTTTCAATTTAAAAAAAAATTAAGAAATAATTTTATATAATGATTATGAAAATTCTTTTCATTATAAATTAAAAAAGGTATTTAATGTTAAACTTAATGCAAATTGGTGGTTTATTTATGTGGCCTATTTTTGTTCTTTTAGTGCTTAGTTTTGCTGTGATATTAGAAAAAATAACAAATATATATTTATGTCAATTTTCTTTTAATAATAATTTTAAAATCAAAATAAAAAAAGCAATATATGATAAAAATTTAATTGAATTAAAAAATATATGTTCAAATAAAAATTCTATATCAAATAGCATACAAAAAGCTATAAATATATACGAAAAAAATAATTTAAATGAATTTGAATTAGAAAATATTCACTTTAATGAAATAAAAAAACTTGAGAAGAATGGTTTTATCTTAGGTATAAGCATAAGTATATGTCCTCAACTTGGTCTTTTAGGAACCGTTACTGGTATGATTTCTTCATTTGCAGCTCTTAGTAAAGAAGCAAATGAAGAATTAGTAGCGGCTGGAATTAGTGAAGCTTTATATACAACTGCATTCGGACTAATTGTAGCTATTTTTGCTCTTGTATTTCATATCATTTTCAATAAAAGAATTGATTATTTAAATAACGAAATCTACCTTAATTTAAATTATTTTAATAAGGCTTTTAATGAGAAGAATAAATAGAAAAAAACCTGAATTTATAGAAATTTCTATGTTGAATTTGATAGATGTTATTTTTATATTACTTATATTTTTTATGCTAAGCACTACATTTTCTAAATACTGGCATTATGAAATAAGTCTACCAAAAACAAATAATAGCGAAAACACAACTAAAGAAAATAATATAAAAGAAGTGATCTTAAATAAAGATTTAAACTTATACATAAAAAACAATAAAGATTTAATTTTTATAGATGATATAAACAAATATATAAAATCTTCAGATATTGTCTTATTAAGTGCTGATAAAGAAATAAGCTACGACAACTTAATTAAAACAATATCTATTATTAAAAATTCAAACATTAATAAAATCAAATTAAATATAGAAAGGTAAAAAAATGAAAAAAACTATTTTAGCATTTTCATTAATTGGTGCATTATATGCTGATACTTTGCTTGATACTCAAGTAATTAGCGATAGTGGATTTAGCGATAGCTTAGCTTATGTTAGCTCAAATTTATTTGTCATAAATAAAGAAGAGTTAAATAAAAAGAATTATCACGATTTAGGAGAAATTTTATCTTATCTTCCTAGTGTTTCTTTAAATCCTGTAGGTATAGGCAGTGCAATTGATATTAGAGGTCAAGGAAGTAGAGCTAATGCAAGGGTAAAAATCTTGTTTGATGGAGTTAGTCAAAACGCATTAGATACATCACATCTTGGAATTCCTTTTAATACAATAAGCGTAAATGATATTGAACAAATTGAAGTTATTTCTGGAGGAGGAAGTGTAGTTTATGGAAATGGCACTAGTGGTGGTGTTGTCAATGTAATTACAAAATCAAGCTTAAAAAAAGATTATGCAAATCTTACTCTTGGGTTTGGTTCTTTTTCTCATAAAAGTATAGGAGCAAGTGCTGGTGCAAATATAAATGATAAAATATATTCTCATTTTGGAATTAATTATGTAGATGAAAAAGGATATCAAAGAGCAGATTTAAATAAACTTTTAAATACTGATATTGGGTTTAAATTTCAACTAACAGACTATCAAAATTTAGATATCAATGCAAATTATATGCATAATGAATATAGAAATAGTCAAGCTTTAACCGAGCAAGAAATTGAACAAGATAGAAGATATGAAGGAATAATTTGTACTCAATATGAAATTTCAAGATTTGGCTTTATTTGCAAAAATCAAATTCTAGCAAGTCAAGATTCAACTAAAACTAGCAGTAGAAAGAACTATAATCTAAAATATAGCAATGAAATTAATGAAAATATTTTAACAGAATTTATGGCTTATTTGCAAGATAATAACTATGAAGATAAACAATTTTTTGATAGAAAAATAGGGGCTAATGCTAAAGCAAAACTAAACTATGATTTTTCAAATACAATATTAGGATATGAATATTTATATGCAAAAGGCAAAAGAGCTTCTACAACAACAAATATAGTTAAAAAAGATACTCATTCTATTTATGCAATAGAACAATTAGATTTTAATCCGTTTGGAATTGATATTGGTGCAAGACTTGAAAATTCTAAATACAATATAAATAGAAGTGATGGAATAGCTACAATAAACGATTCAAAAAACACAAACAACTATGGTGCAAATATTGTTTTATCTCATAAATTTATGGATACAAATAGTGTGTATTTTAAATTTGAACGCGGGTTTAATTCTCCATCTCCTTATGAATTAACCGATAAAGCTGATGGAAAAAACTATTCTATTAATAATTTAAAATCAGAAGATTATTTAAATTATGAATTAGGATTAAAAGGTTTAGTATTTGACCAATATGCAAGTATAAGTTTATTTTATACCCTAACAAACAATGAAATAAATGTAAATATGAGCCATTATCCTGTTGTTAAATGGACTTATGAAAATATTGCTAAAACAAAAAGATATGGAGTTGAAATAAGCTTAAATCAAAGCTTACTTGATGATAGATTAAACTTGTTTGAAACCTTTTCATATATTGATGCTAAAGTAGTTAAAGACAATTTAAACAAATACAAAGAAGGACAAAAAATACCAAATGTATCACCTTACAAAATCAGTCTAGGAGCAAATTATAAAATAACTGACAAGTTAAGCGTAAATGCTGATTATAGGTTTTATTCTAAAACAAATTGGGATTATTTAAACAATAATACACAATTAGAAAAGAAAGCTTATTCTTTAGTTGATGTTGGATTAAATTATGACTTTACCAAAAATATAAGTTTAAGTTTAGAAGCAAAAAATATCTTTAATACAAAATACAATCTAAACTGCAGTGGCCAAACTTGCCAAGTTGCACCTACAAGCACTTATTATATGCAAGTAAAAGCGAGATTTTAAACAATGAAAAAATCATTATTTCTAGCTTTAATTAGTATTGTATGTATGTTATTATCGCTTGGAATTAGTTCACCTCAATCTAATTTCGGCTTTCAAGCATTATATAGACTAATAAGCTTAAATAATGATTTAAATGATTTAGATATTTTGTATCAAATATTTATAGAATTAAAAGCACCTAGAATATTATTAGCATTTATAGTTGGTGCTTTATTATCTAGTAGTGGAGCAGTTATTCAAGGATGTTTTTTAAATCCACTTGCTGATCCTTATATAATAGGAATAGCATCGGCTGCTACATTTGGTAGTTTAATTGCATTTATGTTTAATTTAAGTGAGATTTATTTTGGACTTTTTGCATTTTTATCTTGCATACTTTTTACATTTTTTATATTTTCTATTTATAAAAAAAATCAAAATATGGCAACTTTATTAATTTTAGGAATAGCCACTTCAACACTATTAGCATCTATAACATCTTTTTTTATATATTTAATAGGAGAAGATAGTTTTAAAATAAGTGCTTGGCTAATGGGATACTTAGGTAATGCAAATTGGAATATAGTAATAATTGTATATATTGCAAGCATAATATGTATTTTGTATTTTTATATTAAAAGATATGAACTTGATTTGTTATTATGTGGAGATGAAGAAGCTAATTCTTTAGGGCTTAATGCAAGTAAAAGCAAAAAACTATTTTTAATAATTTCATGTATTGCAGTTGCTTTTTCTGTAGCTTTTTGTGGGCTTATAGCATTTATTGGTTTAATTATCCCTCACACATTAAGAATGTATTTTAAAACTTCATCTAATAAAATAATAATTCCATATTCAATATTTATAGGGGGAATTTTTTTATTATTTTGTGATAACTTAGCATTTAATATATTATATCCCATAGAAATTCCTGTAGGCATTATTACTTCATTTTTTGGAGTTCCTTTATTTATATATTTAGCTTTAAGGAAAAACTATGCTTGAAATTAAAAATTTTTCATTCTCATATCAAGACAAAATAATTTTTAGTAATTTAAATATAAATTTCAATTCATCAAATTTTATAGGTTTAATGGGTAAAAATGGTTGTGGTAAAAGCACTTTAATTAAATGTATAATTAATTTGCTTTCGTATAAAGGCGAAATTAGTTTTAAAAATAAAAATCTAAAACTATTAAATCATAAAGATTTAAGTAATTTAATCTCTTATGTTCCACAAAAGTCAAATCAATTTATGCCTATTAGTGTGAGTGATTTTATAATGATGGGCTTATTTAGTAAAAACAATTCATTTTATATACAAAATGATTACAAAAAACTTGATGAAATAATGGAATTTTTAAATATACAAAACTATAAAAATAATCTTACTAATAATTTAAGTGGTGGAGAATTTGCAAAAGTAATGTTAGCAAGAGCTTTAATAAAAAAACCAAAAATTTTATTATTAGATGAAATTTGTGCTCCACTTGATATTAATTACTCTATATTTTTAATGCAATTATTAAAAGACTTAGCAAAGGATGGTTTGCTTATATTAATGGTAATACATGATTTATTCACAAGTATTAGATTTTGTGATGAGATAGCTTTTGTTAAAGATAAAAATATTTTATTTTACGACAAAACAAGAATAGTTTTTAATAAAGAAAACATTAAAAATATTTTTGAATTTGATTGTGATATTTATGAAAATAAAAATAATTTAAATGTTATATTTTAGGAGAAAAAATGAAAAAAATTTTATTAAGTTTATTAATTTTAGTTAATTTAAATGCAAATAAATTAGTTGTCTTAGAACCTAGTGCTGTAGAAATATTATATGAGCTAGATAGTTTTAATAATATTTTAGCTATAGCTAACACCACCACTTCTACCATTTATCCAGAAGATAAAACAAAACAATTACCAAGCGTAGGAACATACACAAGACCAAACATTGAAAAAATAATAGAATTAAAACCTGATATTGTAATAACAAGTCAACATTCATTAGGATTAGAAAAATTAAAAGAATTTAATATAAAAATTTTAGATTTTAAAGCTAATTCTTTCGAAGAGCTAAAAAACAATATTGCTAAATTAGGAGAAATTACAAACAAAAAAGATAAAGCACAAGAAATCATCAAAGAATTTGAATTAGGAATTAAAGAATTTCACAATCTTGCAAAAGATAAAACAGCTATGTTTATTTTCTCATCAAACCCTATAATGTTATTTTGTGATAACAATTTAGCAAATGATGTTATTAAAGCTTTTGGTATGAAAAATATATGTGATTTAAAAGAACAAACGCCAATAGTAAATAAAGAATATATAATAAGTAAAAATCCTGATTATATTTTTTATTTTAATGACGGAGATTTAAAAATTATAAGCAATTTTTTAAAACATACTAAAGCATTCAAAAACAATAATCTAATAAAAACAAATTCTTCATCAATACTTAGGGCAAGTCCGAGAATTATTATAAATATGAAAGAATTGTCAAAGGAATTATAATGAGATTTTTTATAATTTCTTTGATAATAAACATTGTCGCACTAACGATACCACTTAGCACTGAAGAAATTATAATTGATAATAAAAAAATTAATATTGAAATAATTGAAACAAAAAAAGAAGATTTTGTAAATAATCAAAAAATCCTTCAAGAAGAGATTTTCAACCAACAAAATAATTTATCAGAGCAAGTTATACAAAAAGAAATAAATATAAAAAATACAAATTTAAAAGCAAATAAAAAAGTAAAAATTAAAAAAGAAGCAAAACAAGATACTAAAAGCACAAGCAATACAGCAAATGAAAACAAAGAAGAAACTAAAGAAAATCTTATTACTAACAATCAGATTAATATGGTTAAAGAATATCCTAAAAATATAAATTCACAATTTTGCAAAAGCAATATAATTTTTAATGAACTTGATAATTCTTATCCTAAAAAAGCAAAAATGTTAAAACTTGAAAGGATAAGTAAAGTTAGCGTTAGATTTAGCATTTCAAACAGCGGAATAAATATTTTAAGCATTACTGGAAATGACTTCTTTGCAAATCATACAAAAAAACTAATTTTAGATATGAAATACAAAATACTAGATAAGCAAGCTTTAGGTTGTGTATTTTTAAAAAATATAGAATATAGGATGAATTAATGGTTGTTTTATATCTTAGCAAAAATAATAGCAGTAAAAAAATAGCCTTAGAAATCGCTAAACTTTTAAATATTGATTGCTTTAATTTAGAGCATTATAAAGACATTGATAAGCATAGGTATATTTTCTTAGTATTTTGGTTAGAAAAAGGCAGTATCACAAGCAATATGCCAAAAATACAAAATAAGATTTTAGGCATAATTTTTACTTGTGGAGCAGATAAAAATAGCGAATATATAAAAAATAAAAAAGAAATGTTTTTTAATATTTTTAATAAAAATAATCAAGTGCTAGGCATACAAGCAGTAAATGGAGCTATTAGTGATGAATATATAAATAATGCAAAAAAATTAGCTAAAGAAAACCCTAATTATATTATTACAAAAGAAAAGGAGAAATTATGGAAAAATAGCAAAAAACATCCCGATGAAAACGATTTAAAAATAACAAAAAACTTTACAATTTATATTAAGGAAAAAATCATGAAATTACAACAAGCAAAAGAACATATGAATAAAGACCATAAAGATTCTTTATTTAGACTAGTAAAGCATCATACAAATAAAGATGCTCAAAATGTGGAGTTAATAGATATAACTTATAGCGGAATGGATATTTTGTATGATGGAGAAATTTTACATTTAGATTATAAAACTAAGGCTAGTGAAGATACACTTCATTATAGTGTAATAGAACTAGTTAGCGAAACAAAAATAAATTCTAATAATTTAGATGAAGAAATAAAAAATTTTAAACATTCTTTTAAAAGTGTAAATATTGCTAGTGTTAGCAAAGATAATCAAGTTATTTGCTCTTATGCTCCAATAATTTTTAAAAATGATGAAATGTTTATTTTCATAAGCGAAGTTGCTGAACATTTTTCAAGTATTAAAAACAACTCTAACAATATAGAAATAATGTTTTTAGAAGATGAGAGTAAAGCTAAAACAATATTTGCAAGAAAAAGGCTCAAATATCAAGTAAATGCAAAAATAGTTGATGATAGAAGAGAAGAATTATTTGAAGTTTTAAAAGAAAAATATGGAAATGAGGTAAATATTTTTAGCAAAATGCTAGATTTTCATTTTATACAATTAAGTATAAAATCAGGTAGATTTGTAAAAGGCTTTGGTGCTGCTTTTGATATAGATTCTAATAATAAAGCTGCTGAAGTTAGATTAAATATGCCGCATAAATTACATAATAATGCAAATTGAAATTCTATGTTTGATTATTTTTTATAATCAAACATAATTTAAGTTATATTTAATTTATATAAATTATCATCACGACTTGCTTAGGCAAAATTATTTTTTTAAGGAGATGTCATGGCTAGACACATTACGGGGGGGGGTATTTAAGCTCTCATTAGTTGCGAGTGCATTAATTCTTAGCACTAGCTTAAACGCTTTAGAGTTAAACAAAGCTACTCACGCAGAAGCTGAGAAAGACTACTACAAAATTACAAGTGATATTGCTGAAAATATTACTATTAAAAACTACGGAAAAGCAACTTTTCAAGAAGATATAGGTCTTAAAACAATTACAGGTGATATTGTAAATAATGGAGCGTTTTTATTAGACCATGAAGGTGGTGGCGTTCATAAAGAACACATTTTAAAAGGTGGTTTTACAAATAATAAAAGCCTAGTTGATTTTAATCGTGCTTTAATTGACCCAGAATTTACAGAAGAGAAAGTAGGTTTTTTTAAAAAACTTTTAAATACCAATAAAAACTACAAAATCAATGGTTTGATTGATGGAATTCAAATAGATCTTGCAGAAGGTAAAAAAATTACAAACAATAGTGGTTTGCATGTATCAAATATAGAAATTAAATCTATAGGAACTACAATTGAGAATAATGATTTATTTATTTTAGATGAAGGTGCTATTGAAAGTAGCAGTGGTGTAGCTATTAGTGGCAATGGAGATGTAATTTTACTTGAAGCTGATGTAAATGGTAGCGTAAGTGCTAAAGATTTATATGTAATGGGAACACCAGTTGGAAATGATAAACCATACATAGCAAGAGAGCCTAGTATCCAACATGGAGAACAAACAAGTGATTTATATGGTGGAGATATAACAAGCTCTAATTTAGCTAAATTTGAAACAGCAGTAATCGGTGGTAAAGTTACAGCAAATACTAAAGCAAGTGCAAATAATTCATTCTATGGCTTTAACACAACTTTTCAAGGTGCTATTGATAATCAAAACGGCAAAGCTAGATTTATCCTTTCGGACATTAAAAAGGGAGTTAAGAGTAAAGGCGATATAGAAATTTATGGAACAAAAATAAATGGTAATGTAGAAACTGATGGAAAATTCATAAGTGGAGCTCATCAAAAAGAATTATTAAATAAGCATTTCGCAAGTCTTTTGAATGGTGAGAGAATAGTAAGCGTTGATGAGATGAAGAAAATCGATGAGATAATGAATAATGAAGAAAATTTCTTACCACTGATTAAAGCAGCGACTTCAAACAATCATACAGAAATAGATAGCACTACATTTTATAAAGACGCTTTAAAATATGTAGATAGTGAAGAGATGGAAACTGGCGATTTGATAGCTAATGGTGGTATTGATGCAACTGGTTTTGAAATGAGTGGAGATGGGGTTGTAAAAGTTACTAAAGGCGATATAAATACTATTGTTAGTAGTTTTGAAAATACAGGCGGTGTTTATATTACAGAAGGTAATTTAAATGCTAATAACTCAAGTTTTACAAGTGATGTAAATATTGCTAAGGGCGATTTAAAAGCTTTAGGGAATTTGTTAGAAGAAAAAAGAGATGAAAGTGGCGAAAGAGTAAAAGATAAAAACGGCAATCAAGAGTATAATCCTGCATTTTCTTATATTGACAATGATGAAGCTAAAAACACAATGTCAAGATTTGCAAATATCAATGTAAATGATGGAAATATAAGCCTAACAAATACTTATGCAGAAAATATCATAGCAAACGATAAAGCTACAAGTTCTAAAACAATTACTCTTAAAAATGCAGTTATAAATAAGCTTACACACGGAGAAAATCTAAAAGACGCAGAGTTTAATGTAAATGCTAATAAAGCTTTATTTAGAGAAAGCGTTACAAACTACGGCTCAATCAATGCTGTTAGTTCATCATTTGATAAAGATGTTAAGGCTAGAAATCTAAGCTTAAGTGGTATCGTTGAAGATGTAGAAAGGCTAGATAAAGAAGCTAGAGTGTATCACGGAGAGATTAGCTATGACGCTAATATCGTAGCTTCAAATAATCTAAGCTTAACAGGTATAGAGAGTGCTTATAAATTAGATAAGAGTGCTAATACAACTCTTTTACAAGCAAAAGATATAAATATCAATAGTTCAGCTATCAAAGCTCAAGTTATAGGTAATGCTGATATTAGTGATGATTTAACTACTGGTGTATTGGCAAATCAAGTTAGTGCTGCGAATTTTTATAAAGACCCTATCTCAAAAGGTTCAAGCATTAATTTAAATAAGGCTATTGTATTTGGCGATATGAAAGCTGATAAATTAAATGTGAATAATTCTAAGATTACAGGTAGAATTTTAGCAAATGATTTAAATGCAAGTAATAATACATTTATTATGGGTGGCACAAACAATACATTCTTAGGCACAATGATTGCAAGAAATAGCACAAGTGGTAAGGCAAATGAAATAGGATTACTTGGTTTAAGTGTAAATGATGGCAAAGCTGATGCAACTAATTTAGCAAATCTTCCACTAGCTTTATTAAAGATTGGAAATGGAAATGCAACAGCAGAAGACTTCGTTACAAAAATCGGAGTTTATGATGGTCTAAGTGTATATTCATTAGATAAGAAAAATATCTTAAGCGGGACATTAAAGCAAGGAGATGAGGATTATATTTATTATTCAGTTGTAGCAAATCCTGTTAATGCGGCTGCAAGTAGGGCTGATGCTAGTAAGACAAGTGATAATTTTAGTGCTGATAGCAAAAGTGGTGCTGATAAGAGTATCTTAGATAATGCAAGCTCAAGCGTAGGTGCAATTGCTCAAAAAGCAAATGAAGTTGCAAAAGGAACTGCAAGTGATGAGGTAATGGCAAATGCTAATAAAGTTGCAAATGATACAAGCAAGATTGTAGCAAGTGAAACTAGCCTTGATAAAGCAATTGAAGAAGCGCAAACAGATATTAAAAACGCTGCAATTGAAGAAGCTATTAAAGTAGGGTCTAACATTAATGGTAATGAGATTGAACTTACTTTAAAAGGTGCTAATACTAAGGCTTTAACAGATGCAAAAAATATGCTAAATCAGACTTATTATTCTTATGTTAGTGAATGGAACAATCTAAACAAAAGAATGGGCGAACTAAGAAATAATGATGGCAAAAATGCTGGAATTTGGATTAGAAGTTTTGGTGGCGAAGGCAAGATTGATAGTGCTAAAATAAAATACTATGAAGTGCAATTTGGTGCAGATAAGCAAACTAGCACAAATTATGGAGAATTATATTCAGGTGTAATGGCAAATATAGGTCAAAGCACAAGTAATTCAAGTAATTCTAAGGTGAAAAATCACGGCATTGGTGCTTATGTTAGCTTAGTTGGTAATGATGGCTTATTTATTGACGCTACAGCTAGATACACCAATCATAAATCAACATTTAAAGATAATGTTTGGTTAGGCGATTTAAAAGATAGCGGAAGTGGATTTTTAGGTAGCGTTGAGGCTGGATATAGAATGGGAAGTGATTTTTATCTTGAGCCTAGTGCTGAATTAATACTTGGCTATGTTCCTATGGCTAATTTAAAGGGTAATGATAAAGTTACTTTAAAAAGTGAAGGTAAATTTATGGGAGCAGCAAAAGTTGCTTTAAGTGCTGGTGCGAATATTAATGATACTTTTGGTTTAAGAGCTAGTGTTGGCGGGGCATTTGATTTAAATAATACTCCTACTATAACTCTAAGCGATGGCACAACTACAAGAGTTGAAAAAGGCTTTAAAGATAGTCGTGGATTTGCAAGTGTGGGAGCTAATTTTAACTTAGGTAAAAATACTAAGTTTAGCTTAGATGCTGAAAAATCATTTAGTGGAAAATATAATACAAACTACAATATAAACGGAACTTTAAGATATTCGTTTTAAAAAATAGCCCTAGAAATAGGGCTTATTTTGATAATTTATTTTCTATATATTCATCTACACTTTTTTTGAATTTTATTGGTTCACCAATAAAAGGAACAGGTGCAGAAGAACCAGCACCATTTATAAATATTGTGCCAAAATTAAAAATCCTACCAAGAATTCCTTGACCAACTCTGATACTTTCTATTTTTTCTAATCTTAGCTCTATTGTATCTCTTCTAATAAAGCCAAATTTAGCTATAACTTTTCTATTTGTTAAAGCAAGTTCTGTTGTTGTAATGATAATGAACATACGAAGTAAAAGAAAGATGATAAATATAGCAATAAAAGGATGAATAGCAATACTTAAAATTGCTAAAATTAAAATAGCAAAAAAATCACCTATAAAAGCAAAAACACTAACTTTGGCTTTTAAAACAACGCTTTCATCTGTGCCTAAAACTTGTTCTACATAAGACATAAAAACTCCTTTTAAAAATTAAAAAAAGTATTATACCCCCCCCCATTTTTAATTCTAGCTTAAATGATAAATATATTTTGCGTTTAAATTTATAAAGAATTTGAATTAATAATTTTAATATTTTTAAAAGTTTTATAATAACTTGAATTTAGGTTTTTATAAGTATATTTTATTGTTGCTTTTAGTAATGTGTTTTTAAAATATTTGTAGTTATTATTGAGTTAGAAAATATTCATACAAAAATTAATTTGACCTATTAAAAAACTTGGGAAAATTGATTTATCTTAAGCGAAATTAAATGGCGCGGCGGACGGGGCTCGAACCCGCGACCTCCGGCGTGACAGGCCGATATTCTAACCAGCTGAACTACCGCCGCAACCGAATTTAATGAATGGTGGTCGCTATAAGACTCGAACTTATGACATCCACCTTGTAAGGGTGGCGCTCTACCAACTGAGCTAAGCGACCATGGCGACCCTTGAAAGATTTGAACTCTCGTTTCCAAACGGAGAGAATGGCGTCCTGAGCCACTAGACGAAAGGGTCTCAAACCTGGATCAAAAAAATGGTGTCCTGTGCTGGATTCGAACCAGCGGCCCCCTCATTAAAAGTGAGATGCTCTACCTGCTGAGCTAACAAGACTTAAAATAAAAATAAGTTTGGATTATACATTTTAAAACTTAAATTAAAATTAATATTAAAATAATTTATAATATTTATACTAAATCTCTTGAAAATAAAGAAGATTTGAATAATCAAGTTTATAAAAATATTGTAAAAATTTTAATTAATAAGTTAAATAAATATACTTGCAAGATTTTATAACAAAAATATACTTAATTAAATTCTTTTATAAATAGTAATATGATTTGAATTTTATAAATTCTTATAATCAATTCCATCAAAATAAGTTAAAGCACTACCCCAAGTAAATCCGCCGCCAAATGCGTCTAAAAGCATTAATTTGCCATTTGTTAAACGACCTTGTTCGTAAGCTTCATTGATAGCTATTGGAATTGACGCAGCTGAAGTATTACCAAATTTATCAACACATACAACACATTGCTCATCGCTTAAGCCAAGTTTTTCTTGAACATAAGAGATAATTCTAAGATTTGCTTGATGCGGTATAAATAAATCTATATCACTTGTTTTAAGTTTGTTTTTATCTAATAAATACGACACATCATCTGATAATGTTTTAACAGCTACCTTAAATACTTCATTGCCTTTCATTTCAAGTTTAATAGGCTCTAATTGTTTTGTTTGATTTGAACGCTTAGTGCATAATAAATCTTTAAATTCTCCATCGCTTCCTGTATGAATATCTATAATTCCTTTACCTTCACTTGCACTTACAACGCAAGCTCCAGCGCCATCTCCAAATAAAACACAAGTAGTTCTATCTGTATAATCAAGAACAGAAGATATTTTTTCAGCTCCTATTATTAATACATTTTTTTTAGCACCACTTTCAACCATAGAACGAGCAAGCTCAAGCATATAAATAAATCCCGAACAAGCAGCACTTATATCAAATGCACTTACACCTTTTAATCCAAGTTTATTTGCTACAACTACTGCAGTTGATGGCATAGTAAAATAATCAGGACTTAATGTAGCTACTATTATTAAATCTATATCATTAGTTTGAATTTTAGCTCTTTGTATAGCTTTTATAGCTGCTTTATATGCTAAATCGCTAGTATTTTCAGTTTCACTAGCAATATATCTTTGCTTAATTCCTGTTCTTTTTAATATCCATTCATCACTTGTATCTAAAAAACTTTCAAAATCTTTATTTGTTAGTGTTTTTTCTGGTAAATACGAAGCAATACTTTTAATGCAAGCTTTTAATTTCATCTTCAATCACTTTATTTACATTTGAATTAGCAAATTTTAAAGCTTGAAAAATTGCATTTTTTATAGCTTCTTCATTGCTTTTTCCGTGGCTAATGATAGCACATCCATCAATTCCTAATAATGGAGCTCCACCATATTGGTCGTAGTCTAAATGCTGTTTTAAAGCATTAAATGCACCTTTGCTAAGCATATAACCAAGTTTTGACAATGATGATTTTTTAATCTCATTTTTTAACAACTTAGCAAAAATGCCTACAGCACCTTCTGCAGTTTTTAATAATATATTTCCAGTAAATCCATCGCAAACTACCACATCACATTCTCCAGCAAATATATGTCCGCCTTCAACATTGCCCATAAAATTGCTTAAATGTTCTCTTAATAATTTATGTGTGTCTTTTGTAAGTTTGTTTCCTTTGCAATCTTCTTCTCCGTTTGAAAGTAGTGCAATTTTAGGATTTTTTATATTCATTACTTCTTTTGCATAAGCTTCGCCCATTATTGCAAATTGTAATAAATTTTCTTCTTCGCAATCAACATTAGCACCTACATCTAATACCAAAACCCTGCCGTTAAAAGTAGGCATTAAAGTTGCGATAGCAGGTCTTAAAACACCTTTCACTCTACCTATTCTAAGGGTTGCAAGGCTCATTGTAGCACCACTATGCCCAGCCGAAACAACTGCATTTGCTTCGTGGTTTCTTACTAATTCAACTGCTTTATAAATACTGCTGTCTTTGCGTTTTAAAACATCTGTAGAATTTTCATCCATATCAAAAACATCGGTGGTATGAACAAATTCAACTCTATTTGATAATTCTGATGGAATTTGACTTTTTATTTTTTCTTCATCCCCAACTAGAATAACGCTAAAATTATCTTTTTCTTTTAACGCTTTTATAACTCCACTAATTATTGGGGGGAAAGAAAAATCTCCACCCATAGCATCAACAGCAACTTTTATCATAGGTATTAATATTCGCCAGTTGTTGGATTAATTCTATGAGGTAATTTCCAACTACCATCTTTATCTTTAATTGGTCTTACTAGCTCAATTTTGTAATGAGTGCGTCTTTTTGCTGCTCTTGTTTTACTAACTCTTCTCTTTGGAACTGCCATGTTATTCTCCTTATTTACATTTTTGACAATAAAAATAATCGCTTAAATATAAAGCTAATTCGCTTTTTAATACTTCAATTAAGTCTATTTCACCATCATAAAATTCCATAGTGTCGCTTAATTCGTTTTCTTCATCTTTAAATACACCATCGCTCAAATCTAAATTAATTTTTTCATTAATTTCAATCTCAATTTCAGCAGCACAACTATCACAATAATGAATTACATTGCCTACTAAAATTGCGTCTAGTGTAACTATTTTATTATCTTTTCTCTTTAAAAAGCCTTCTAATATTAAATTATCAAAATCTAACTTAAAAGGGTATTTTACCGAATTAATTTTACTAAAAGCAATTTTCATTTTAATTTATTTCAAGTTTATTAAAGAAAAACTCTATTTCTATTTTAGCATTTTCTAAACTATCACTACCATGCACTGCGTTTGCGTCAATACTTTCAGCAAAATCAGCTCTTATTGTTCCCTTAGCTGCCTCTTTTGGATTAGTTGCTCCCATTAATTCACGATTTTTAGCAACTGCATTTTCGCCTTCTAAAACAGATACTACAACAGGACCACTAGTCATAAATTCAACTAAATCTTTATAAAATGGTCTTTCTTTATGAACTGCGTAAAATTCTCCTGCTTGTTCTTTTGTTAAATAAAGCTTTTTAATAGCTGCAATTCTTAAGCCATTTGCTTCAAAACGACTTAAAATTTGACCTATAACACCTTTCTTAACAGCGTCAGGTTTAATGATTGATAAAGTTCTTTGCATTAAATCTCCTTAAAATAAAAGCTCATATTATACAAAAATAAATTAATTTAAGCTTTAAAAATTAAGTTCTTTTAATAAAGTTTTTGCATCAACTAATCCTATTATTTGTTTTAGCACTTCGCCTTTATCGTTTAAAACAAGTAAAACTGGTGGTCCAAAAACCTTATAAGTCTCTGCCATTTCTTGTTCAAATTGGTTTGGGTTAGTTAAATCTATTTTGATTAAATTGTAATTTTTCAACTCATTTATAACTTCTTTATCTTTAAAAGTAGTATTTTGCATAACTTTGCAGTTCTCACACCAGCTAGCTGTAAAATACACAATATTTTTTGAACTTAGATTTAATTTTTCTTTTGCTTGTGTGAATTCTAAATTCTGTTGAGAAATATTATTACTTGGATTAAAAGTTTTGTTTAATAATATAAAACTATAAGCTAATATTAAAACTAAAATAATTTTAAAAAATAAAAAGAATTTATTTTTAGTATTTTCAAATAAGCCAAAAAATACTACAAAACTAATACCAAGTAAGGCATATAAAATATTTGTAATATTCTCATTTATTATTCTTTCTAAGAAAAATATTGCTATTCCTAATAAAATAAATCCAAAAAATTTATTAACATATTGCATCCAAGAACCAGTTATAAATTTAAAACCAAAACCAATTGCTATTAGTGGAATTCCCATACCTATACTCATAAAAAATAATGAAAAAGCTCCAAGTAATACATCATTGCTATTTGCTACATAAATTAAAATTCCAGCAAGTGGTGCAGCTACACAAGGTCCTACTATTAAAGCACTTAAGACCCCCATTAAAAATACTCCGATAATTCCACTATATTTTGAGCTTTTTTTATTTACGCTATTTACAATAAAGTTAGGCATTTTTAGTTCAAATAAGCCAAACATTGATAATGATAAAATTACAAAAATTAAAGAAAATAGAATGATTACAATTGGATTTTGAAAAAATACTTGAACTCCACTTCCTACTAAAGCTGCTATTATTCCTGCTATTGTATAGCTAATAGCCATTCCTAATACATAAATAATGCTTGAAATTATTGGATTTTTACCACTACTTTTTGCCAAAATACTAGATATTATAGGTATCATTGGTAGGGTGCAAGGTGTTAAAGATAATAGTATTCCTGATACAAAAAAAGTTAAAATATTTATTAAAAATGAAGAATTTAAAAGCTTGCTTTCATATTCGTTTTGTGTAGATTGTTTTTCTTTTTTTAGTTTTAAAGCTTCTTTGTTATCGTATTCTAAAACCAATTTATCATTTTGATAATTAAAAGACGCTACAAGTGGTTGATAACATAATCCTTCAGTAGAACAACCTAAATAAAAAATTTTAATATTGTCATTATTTTTTAATGTAAAATTTGGGAAATCAAATTCTAAAGTATTGTAAAAGACTTCAACATTATCCTTTAATACCGCATTGCTTAAGTCAAATTTATTTGTGATATTTTCGTTGTTTAATAAGACTTTTATTTCGTTTTTATATAAATAAATATCAGGATTTAGATTAAGTTTTATAAAATTTGCTTGAGAATTATTTTCAAGTTGGAATTTAAATGCTTCATTTGGTGGTAGTGGATTTGCAATTGCTAATACGCAAAATATTAAAATATTTATAATAAATTTCATTGTTTTTTCCTTGTTTTTTTATATTGTATAAG
>NZ_JAHCZC010000331.1:0-244 GCF_018501135.1 Campylobacter sp. 2018MI13
CCTGTCTTATCACTAGCTTTATTAATTGCTTCTGCTAACGCTCCAAGACCTGTGCTAGCACTTACATCGCCTTTACCATTTGTAAGTTTTACAGGTTCTATTGTTACATCGTTGATCCCATCAACATTTTTAAATGTTACACTAGCAGTTCCTGTTAAATCCGCCGCTCTCACATTATGCCCAGTCTCAAACCTAGTTAACCCAATCTTATCAGACGTAGTTGCCCCAATACTAGCCTTAACTG
>NZ_JAHCZC010000332.1:0-244 GCF_018501135.1 Campylobacter sp. 2018MI13
CATTAGCGTCTTTTTCTTGAACGCTTACTGTTCCGATTTTTACACCATTGATTGAGAAATTTGAAGTAGTTTCACCAGCTTTAATAGGTTGCTCAAATGTTGAAATAGCAGTTACACTAGCTTTAATCCCTGTCTTATCACTAGCTTTATTAATTGCTTCTGCTAACGCTCCAAGACCTGTGCTAGCACTTACATCGCCTTTACCATTTGTAAGTTTTACAGGTTCTATTGTTACATCGTTGAT
>NZ_JAHCZC010000333.1:0-243 GCF_018501135.1 Campylobacter sp. 2018MI13
TAACCTTGCCAGACACCACAACTCGCAGGCTCATTATGCAAAAGGCAGTCCATCACCCTGTATTGCTACATAGGGCTCTGAATGATTGTAAGCAAATGGTTTCAGGTTCTATTTCTCTCTGATCACCTCAGTTCTTTTCACCTTTCCCTCACGGTACTTGTACACTATCGGTCAGACATTAGTATTTAGGGTTGGATCGTGGTCGACCCAGCTTCAGACAAGATTTCACGTGTCTCGCCCTAC
>NZ_JAHCZC010000334.1:0-243 GCF_018501135.1 Campylobacter sp. 2018MI13
GGTTGGGTCCTCCACTAGTTCTTACACTAGCTTCAACCTGCTCATGGATAGATCACTTCGTTTCGGGTCTGCAGCATCTGACTTATCGCCCTATTAAGACTCGCTTTCGCTACGGCTTCACGTTAGCGTAACCTTGCCAGACACCACAACTCGCAGGCTCATTATGCAAAAGGCAGTCCATCACCCTGTATTGCTACATAGGGCTCTGAATGATTGTAAGCAAATGGTTTCAGGTTCTATTTC
>NZ_JAHCZC010000335.1:0-240 GCF_018501135.1 Campylobacter sp. 2018MI13
AACGCTTATAATACTTTCCATACAGAAGAACAAAAAGCTTTAGATAAGTTTAAGAACGATTTATTAGGTCATATAGATACTTATAAAGCTGCAATGACAGATGATACTTTAGAAAATCAAACTAGTGCAAAAGCACAAGCCGATAAACTAAAAGATATAATTAGCAATTCAAATGATTTTGAGACTATTAGCAAAGCTTATGGTGATTTTCTTGATAACACAGCTGTACAAACACAAACT
>NZ_JAHCZC010000336.1:0-240 GCF_018501135.1 Campylobacter sp. 2018MI13
AGTTTGTGTTTGTACAGCTGTGTTATCAAGAAAATCACCATAAGCTTTGCTAATAGTCTCAAAATCATTTGAATTGCTAATTATATCTTTTAGTTTATCGGCTTGTGCTTTTTCACTAGTTTGATTTACTAAAGTATCATCTGTCATTGCAGCTTTATAAGTATCTATATGACCTAATAAATCGTTCTTAAACTTATCTAAAGCTTTTTGTTCTTCTGTATGGAAAGTATTATAAGCGTT
>NZ_JAHCZC010000337.1:0-240 GCF_018501135.1 Campylobacter sp. 2018MI13
AGTTTGTGTTTGTACAGCTGTGTTATCAAGAAAATCACCATAAGCTTTGCTAATAGTCTCAAAATCATTTGAATTGCTAATTATATCTTTTAGTTTATCGGCTTGTGCTTTTTCACTAGTTTGATTTTCTAAAGTATCATCTGTCATTGCAGCTTTATAAGTATCTATATGACCTAATAAATCGTTCTTAAACTTATCTAAAGCTTTTTGTTCTTCTGTATGGAAAGTATTATAAGCGTT
>NZ_JAHCZC010000338.1:0-240 GCF_018501135.1 Campylobacter sp. 2018MI13
ATTTCTTTTGTAATATAAGGAAAGCTTTTATAAATACTATCTAGCTCTATTTTTAACTTATTTATTTGATATGAATAAATATTTGTAATTAGTAAAATCATTAATATTTTAAACATAACTCTCCTTTATTTTTCATATCATAGCATTATTGAAGAATATTTCTTGGTTTGCAAGTGTGTTTAAAAGTTAAAATATGATTTTTAAATTCTTAGAATTTAAAATGGATAATTAAATATTTTT
>NZ_JAHCZC010000339.1:0-239 GCF_018501135.1 Campylobacter sp. 2018MI13
AGTGTTTTCAGGTTTATCTTCAGGTTTAACTTCTGGAGTTACAACATCTTCAGTTTTATCTTCTTCAGGTTGTTTATTGTCTTCAGTGTTTTCAGGTTTATCTTCAGGTTTAACTTCTGGAGTTACATCATCTTCAGTTTTATCTTCTTCAGGTTGTTTATTGTCTTCAGTGTTTTCAGGTTTATCTTCAGGTTTAACTTCTGGAGTTACAACATCTTCAGTTTTATCTTCTTCAGGTT
>NZ_JAHCZC010000340.1:0-238 GCF_018501135.1 Campylobacter sp. 2018MI13
GCAAGGAAACTTACAACAAAGAGTCCCTCCCGACTGTTTACCAAAAACACAGCACTCTGCTAACACGTAAGTGGATGTATAGGGTGTGACGCCTGCCCGGTGCTCGAAGGATAATTGATGGGGTCAGCAGCAATGCGAAGCTCTTGATCGAAGCCCGAGTAAACGGCGGCCGTAACTATAACGGTCCTAAGGTAGCGAAATTCCTTGTCGGTTAAATACCGACCTGCATGAATGGCGT
>NZ_JAHCZC010000036.1:0-17366 GCF_018501135.1 Campylobacter sp. 2018MI13
TTTTAAAGTTATTTCAAAAAAATATATTGATATAAATACAGATATTTATAAAGATTTTTATGAAGTAAAAGAAGATTTATTAAAGCAAAATTCAACTTTTATTAAAAAATATGAAATTAATTTTTCAAAAAAAGTAATTGATAGCTATAAAGATTTTATGGATAAACAAAATAAGTGCATAATGGAATATAAGCTATTACATAATCTGCAAAGTTATATAAATAAAAATAAACCTTATTTTTTATTAAGTATTGATAAACAAAATAGAGAAGAAATCAAAATAGCTTTAGGTGAATATGTGTTTTGTTGTAGTACAAAAAATAATAATTATTTATATTGCTTTAATATTATGTTTGATAATCAAGTAAAACTTGATGAGGTTTATAAAAAAGGGCTATTTAAATCTAGCGTTGAATTTATAGCTACAATAGATACAGAACACCTTCATTCTAACTTTACTCCTTTAGATTCTTTATATAACGAACTTCAAAATCATAATTCAAATTCTGGGGTAAAATCAAGTGTAAAATCTATCAAAATGGAAGAGGATTTATTAAAAGCTGAAAATGAGTTTATTCAAAGCAAAAAATTAACTCAAGTAGGCACAATTGATAGCATTTCAAATAATAAAGTTTGCTTTTTGATAGATGATTTTGAGAAACATTTTAAACAAAATCAAAAGGTTATCATTAAAAAATTAAACAATTCTCAAAATGATGATGAAATAAAAGGAGTTGTAGAAAAATTCAAAAGTTCTAAAGGTTTACTTGATATAAACCTTGAAGATGAGTATCAAGGAATTAATTTAAAAAAAATTGATAAAAATCAAGTACCTATTAAATACAGCATTAACTATGATTATCAAGCAGAAGAAATTGTATTTAAGAAAAAAGAAAGAGCCTTAGACGAAGTTAAAAAAAGTAATGTTTATATAAATAATTTAGCAAATAAATTATGTGATCCTGATATTAGCTTTAAACAAAGTGAAATAATTCAAATTGATAGATTTTTTAATAAAGATTTAGATGAAAATCAGCAACTTGCTGTTAAAAAAGCTTTAAGTTTACAAGATGGTAGTGAGATTTTACTAATCCAAGGACCTCCAGGCACAGGCAAAACTACTACAATTGTTGAAATCTTAAAACATTATTTAAAGCTTCATCCAAATTATAAAATGCTTATAACCTCTCAAAGCAATCAAGCTGTGGATAATGTGCTAGAAAAGATTTGCAAAGATGAACCAAAAATCTTAAGAATAGGCAATGATGAAAACAAAATGAGTGAAATTGCAAGAAGTTTTACTCCAAATAAAGTTATCAATGCCTTAGTTAATAAAAATTTAAAAGATTTAAAGGAGAATAAATTAGAAGGTTATGAAAATTATCAAGCAAATTTTGAACAAACTCTTCAAACTATTACTTCAAAAAGTGTTAAAAATACAGATACTGAAAAGTTTTTTATAAAAAACATAAAATTAATTTTTGGCACACTTATTGGAATATCATCGTGGAGCAATTTTAGAGAAATTGTTTTTGATTTAGTTATTGTTGATGAGGCTGGAAGGGCAACTTTGAGTGAATTGTTAGTTCCTTGTATAAAAGCTAGAAAAATTATTTTCGTAGGAGATCATAAACAACTAGCACCGATAATTGATGATGATGTAGCAAATAATTTAGAGGAATATTCAAAAGAGGAGATTGTTACATCTTTGTTTGAGCAAATTTATGAAAGCAATACTAAATTTCCTAATTTAAAACATAGACTTACTTATAATTATAGAGCACACGAGAGCATTTGCAATCTATATAGTAATGTATTTTATGAAGGAGAATTAAAAACTAAAAAAGAATTAAACGAATTAAAACAGCATAATATTCCATTTTATAAAACAAATGCGATTTGGCTTAATACAAGTAGGTTAAAAAATAAAGCTGATGAGCAAAAATGCACTGGTAAAATTAATCGTTGCAATGCAAAAGTAATTTTAAAAGAATTAGAGTACTTGTTAGAGCATTGTAAACAAAATAATCTAAGCATAGGAATAATAACTCCTTATAAAGACCAAAAGCATTATCTAGATATTAGTTTAAAAAATATTGTAAAAGCATTTAAAGATGAAAAACTAGAAATTGATATAGGCACGGTTGATAGTTTTCAAGGAAGTGATAGGGATATTATTATTTATGATTGTGTTAGATCGGGTGATGGTAAAAAATCAAAAATTGATTTTATAGCAGATGAAAAAAGACTAAATGTATCGTTATCAAGGTCAAAAAAATTGCTTTTAATTGTTGGAGATATTGAATTTTTATACAAATCAAGTACAAATAAAGGTATAAATCCATTTAAAGAAATCATTGAATATATGGATAAAAACAATTATGAGATAAGAACACTAGGAGAAAGAATATGAAAATTGATTTAGATTTAATTCAGCATAAATTTGCGTATTTTGGTGAGGATAAAAACTATGAGCTTTATGATATAAAGTATGTTTTTTATCCTGTTTATAAATGCGTAGCTAATTGTATTTTTAAAGAAAGTGAAGAATTAACTAGAATAGAGAGTGAAATTTTAAAGATTTTAAAAATTTTAAAAGAAAATCATTTAGCTAATTTAAAATCAATAACATGCCTTGATAAAGATGTGCTAAATACGATTTTAGCTGAGCTTACTTTTAAGGGATATTTAGATGAATTTTTAACCTTAAGCAATAAAGCAAAAGATTATTTAAATGATATAAAAAGTAAAAAAATAACCGAAAAAGATTTATGTTTAGTTTTTGATGGCGTTTTAGGAGATATTTTGGAAGTTAGCGAAAGCGATATTAGGCTTGAAAATAAAATTCAAAAAGATACGATTGAAATTATGCCTAAAAATAAATCAAGACCAAGAAATGAATGTTTAAACGAAATTTTTAAAGATGATAAGACTTTAAAGCAAAATATTTTTGAAAGCTTAAAAAGTTTTGGTGGTGTTTTAGATGGAGAAATTTATCAAATTAATGAGCTAAATAGTATAGGTAAATTTTATCAAAAACATTTATGTTGCTTTTACAAAAATCAAGAAAGTGAAGAAAAAATCATAGCTTTATCAATGCAAAGTGATGAATTAAAAGCTGATGAAAACATTTCAAGAATGTTTGATGAACTGATTGATCAAAATAATTTTAATGTTCGTGAAAATCAAGCAAGTAAAGAAAATAGTGAGAAATTTCAAAAATATACATCAAGCATTAATTTTGAAGAAGGCTTAATGATAGATGAATGTTCTCATGGAAAATATCTAAAATATAGTTTAAATAATGCTAAAAAAGATATTTACATTCAAAGCCCTTGGGTAAGAGCCGTTGTTTTAAAAGAGTATTTAAATGATTTTAAAAATGCATTATCAAAAGGTGTAAATATCCATATAAAATATGGTATAGAAAAACGTAATAGACATGATAAAGAATCTATTGATAATGAGGGGCTAACAATTTTTAATGAGCTTATCCAAGAATATAAAAACTTTAAAATCTATCAAGATAATTCTCATGAAAAAATTTTAATTTGTGATGATGATTATATTATCACTGGTAGTTTTAATTGGCTTAGTTATAAGCATAATGATGGCAATGAAAGAAAAGAAAGCTCAATGATTTCAAAAAATAAAGATAGCATTATTCAAAAAATAAAAGAATTTAAATAGTATTTATTTAAATTCTTTTTAATAATCTTTGGTAAAACTATGTTTTTATCAAAGATTTTATAAAATAAAAAATCGCATTTATAAGCTTTAAGGACTAATATGAAAGATTATTCGCATACTTTATTTGATGTTTTGAGCGAGAGTGATTATGCTAAAAAATTAGCTAAATTTGATGATTTTTACGATGATTTTTTAAGCAATAACCTAGCTTATAATGAATACGAGCCTTTAGTTTTAGAAGAGCCAAGTTATGCAAAAAGCCTTGAGATTATTCACCCAACAAGGATTAAAAGACCAAAAGAACTAAGTTCTGATAATGCTTTAGCAAAGACCTTGCACCAAATAGCTCATATTGAATATTCAGCAATTGACCTTGCGTTAGATGCTGCTTATAGATTTTATCATACCGGTGGGCTTTTGTTTGCGAGTGATTTTTTAGAAATAGCTAAAGAAGAATGCTTACACTTTAGTCTATTAAACGACGCTTTAAATGAGCTAGGATATAAATACGGAGATTTTGGGGTGCATACTAATTTATTTGACGCTATGAGAGCTACTAATTCTAGTTTTAAGGTTAGAATGGGGGTCGTGCATAGGCATTTAGAAGCTTGTGGGCTTGATGCTAATCCTTTTGTGGTTAAAAAAATAAGCAGCACAAAACACCAAATAAAATCAAAATTATTAGAAGTTTTAAAAATCATCTTGCACGATGAAATAAGCCATGTAAATAAAGGCGATAGATGGTATAAAAACGCAGGTGGGACAAATGAGAATTTTTGTGATTTACTCTTAGAATACAAACACCTAATAAGACCTATTAAAAATATGAATGAAAACGCTAGAATTATGGCTGGATATACCCAAGATGAATTAGATGAAATAAAAAAGAATTTTAATTAATATGCTAGAGAAAATATCAAATCAAATATCAATTTTAAAAGACTTAGAACTAATTTATAATAATACTAAAATTAATTTTGCAAAAGGCTTTGAATTCGCCTTAGATTACGATGAATTATTAGCAAAATTAAATGATTATAATTTAGAAGAATTAGAGCAAATCTCAATTAATTTAGAATATTTGCAAAAAAATTATATAAATGAAATATTGTTTTTAGAAAATGCACTTAAGGATAAATAATGTTAATTTATGGATTAGATTATATAAAAAATCAATTTACAGCTTTAGAATTTGAATTAGGACTTAGTGTAAATAATGTAAGTTGTGTAAAATTTAGCGAAGAAATATTAGCAAAGCCAAATATTAAAAGAGCTATATTTTGCGATACTTTAAGTGAAGTTTTGCAATCAAATGCAGCACTTTGCGAATACATTATCCCAAATGCTAAAATCTTAAAAGACAGCGTATTTTTAGCAGAAAAATATTTATTTGATAGCAAGATTTTATCTTTTATAAAAGATACTAGCGATATTGAAAAAGCCGCTTTAATAGGCGTTGATGCGGTGCTTTTTTGCGATTTTAAAGACTGCAATGATTATTATATTTAATCTAGGAATTTCCTAGATTAATTAGCAAAAATTCTAATCCCGACATCAATTACTACAAGTATTATTAATATACTTAATAAAGTAATTAATGCTGCGTTAGACTTAGGTTTTATCTCGCTTTTAGCTTTTTCAATTTTCTTTAATTTATCATTTAATTGATATTCAAATTTATTTTGCTCTTCGCTTAATTTTTTAATTTGTTCTTTTAACTCTTGATTTCTAGTTTTAAGCAAACTTGAAAGCTCGTTTTCTAATTCGTTGATAGTATTTGCATCAACTTTTATTAATTCTTTACTTGTTTTATCCATTTTAATCTCCTTTAATGTTTTTATTAAATTCTAAACAATGAAAATTATCGCTAAAGCCAAAAAATAGATATTTAATGGCATTTGCGTATTTAATATCGCTAAATTCATCTACTCCAAATTCCATCAAAGCTCTTGATTGTTTTTTAAAGCTATGTTTTAGATTAAGTTTATCAAAATAAAAGCACAATTCATCATAATTTACATTCCAAGTAATATCACAATTTGCAAATAATTCTTCTAAATTAGCGTTAAATGGGTCAATTAATTGATGGTTTTTAAATATTCTTAAACTAAACTCATCATTTAAATATGTAGAAAAATAATCAAATGTTAAAAAATAAAATTCCTTACACTTCTTATCTAAAGCACTTAAAAAATCATATATCATAGGAGAAAATTCCAAGCGTTTTTCAAGTTTATCTTGTAAATATTCATAACTATTTTTATGCTCTTTAAAGATTATTTTGCCATTTTCAACGAAGCCAAATTTATGATTATCATAAAGCTCACAAGCAAAAGCGTCAAATAATTCATTCGCGATAAAAAAGGCATTATCACTACTAAAATCATCAAAATAATAATGTTTAAATTCCACATTCAAATTCTTTTTTTGTAAAGCCCTTAGATTGTCGTGTGGCTCTATGATTTTTACATTAATTTGCTTATAAATTTCAGGGCGTTTATCTTTTAAATATGTTAAAAAATCTTTTAATAAATACCCTTCATTTGCACCGATTTCTACTATATCAATAGGTAGTTTTAAAATCTTTTCATCAACTAAAAAAATAAATCTTTTAGCACACAAAAAGCCAAAAAGCTCTCCAACACTAACAGCTGTATAAAAATCCCCATCTTTACCAACTTTTACACCTTTTTTATAATACTCTTTACTCCAAGTATCAAAATATTTACTAAAAATCAATTAAAAGCCTTTGCGTTGAATTTATTTACAAAATCAAGTGGATCAACACTAACGCCTTTTATAGCAATTCCAAAATGAAGATGAGGCCCACTAACCCTGCCAGTATCTCCACTAAGTCCTATAATATCTGATTGTTTTACAAAATCACCCACTTTTACATTAATCTTGCTTAAATGATAATATTGCGAATAAACGCCGTATCCATGGTCAATCACAACGCTACCACCTGAATAATATCTATCTTTTGCAATAACTACTACTCCATCATTACTAGCTGGAACGCTAACTCCAATTGCTGCTCTAAAATCAGTGCCTGAATGATAACTCTTAAGAGTGTTTTCAAACACCCTAGCACTTCCAAAAGGGCTTGTAATAACGCTATCTAAAGGGATTATGAAAGGCTTATTAATATATACTTTTTCGGTGCTTTTTGCATAGATTTTCACTGCTTCATCGTATTCTTTAGCAATTCTTTCTTGAAGTTTTTTGTTTGGCTTAATAATTGATGGCTTTGCAAGTTTAATTTGCTCTTTTTTATATTCTCCTTCAAGCACTTTAAGGCTATATTCTTGATTGTCTAAAGTAATATTTAAAGTTTTACCACTTGCGCGATAATTTGGGGCTAAAATTAATAAGGTTTTATTATTTATCGGATATTTTGTGTAAGTGATTTCGCTTTTACTAATTATTGGATTTTGAATGCTAATATCAACTTTGCCATTTATTAGATTATTTGATAGCAAAAATGTTGTAAAAAATGAGATAAAAAATAATTTTTTCATAAAATTCCTTAGTAATTTAATATAGAAAAGATTAGCAAAATAGCATAAATATTGAGTTTTTGCCACTTTTTGATTATCATTATCTTATATATTTTATTTTATTTTAAGTTTTAGGGACTACAATCATTTTTGAAAACGAAAGGATTTTTAATGGATAAAGCTAAGGTTTTAAGTGAAGTTTTAGAATACATTACAATCACTCATCACACAAGTGGTAGATTAAGACTTGATATATCTAGCAAGATAAGAGAATTAAAAGACTTAGAAAGCTACAACATTGATGAAGTTTTTAATCTAAAAGGGATTAATGAAGTTAAAGTTAATAAAATCTTAGGCAAGGTTACTATTTTATATGATGATAAAATCATATCAAAACAAAGCCTTGATAATTTAATCAATGCAAAAAACATTGATGAGATTAACCTAGCTTTAAAGGAGCTTAACATTGCTTGAGCTAAGATTTGAAAACCAAGAGTTTTTGCAAGAACTAGAAAACAGCGATATAAGAAGAGCTTTTGAGCTAGATTTAACTAGCATAAAATTATATGAGTATTATGCTAATTGCTTTAATGATGGTATTTTAAGAGATATTTTAAATGCAAAAAAGCAATTAAATCAATTATTAATTAGCGATAATAATGCTTTATTAGTTGAGTGCAGTTTAAATGATGCTTATTTGCTACTTTTAGCAAAAGAATTTGAAATCGTTCAAGCTTATAAAATAGCGGCTAATGTTTGCAAAGATGAAAAGCTAAAAGACCTTATTTTTAGACTTTGGGCTAGTTCGGTTAATGAGTATCAGGTGGCTTTAAGAAAAAGCCTTGCGACTAATGAATTTAATGTAGATTCTTTAGTTAGTAATTTTTTAAAAGATATTTTAAAATAAAGGAAGATTATCATGCCAATTCCATTCATATTAGGTGCAGCATTAGGCGTAGCTGCAGTAACAATTTATAATAAAAAAGATAGTATTAAAAAAAGTATAAGTGAGTTTAATTCTCAAGATTTTGCAAAAAGTGCAGGAAAAATGACAGAAAATGCAATTTTAAAAATCTCAAAACTTAAACCTTGTTGCAAATGCGAGAAAGAAGTAGCTAAAAAAAGCTCTAAGAAGTAAAAATTATGCTTACATCAAATAGAGTTCCGAGTGATCATTTATTAAGCTCTAGTCTTAATAATTTTTTTACAACTCAAGATTTAAAAGCAAGTTTAAAGGTAGGAGTTACTAGCTATTTTGCAATTAAAACAAGCAATGATATAGCTAGGAAAGATTATAAAAACGCAATAGTTTCTGGAATTAGTGGAATTTTAATTAATCAATTTTTAGGAGAAAATAAAATGACAAATAATAATAATCCATATTTAAATAATAATCAAAATTACAATGTTAATCAAGGATATAACAATCAAAATTATTCTTATAATCCATATTTAAATAATGTTTCAAACAATAATTTAAATAATACTGCAAACAACAATCAAAATACAGGCTTTTTAAGTTCGCTAACAACTCAAGGAACAGGGCTTTTTGGCTCTCCTTTAGTAAAAGGAATTTTAATTGGTGCTGCGGTTACTTATTTATTAAGTAATAAAGATGCAAAAGATACTTTAGCAAAAGGTGTTGCAAAAATTCAAAGTTTTGCTAGTGCTGCTATTGAAGAATTTAAAGAGCAAGTAGAAGATGCAAAAGCTTCAATGCAAGAATAATTGTAAGGTTATTCATCACTCTAAAAATCGTCTTAGAATTAGGCTAAATACGCTTAATAATCTAAGCGATAATCATTTATTAGTAAGTGAGTTTAATCTTAATTTTTCTGGTGTTTTTGTAAGTGTTAATAATGCTTCAAAAAGCTTAGTTTTTACAAGTTCAAAAGAAATTGATAATAATTTAGCTCAAAAAATATTAGATTTTTTTAGCACTTATGAAATTAAGCAATTAAAAAAAGCAAAAGAAACTCCAAGTAAGGCTATGATTTATTCATCTATTTTAGCTTTAGCAAATAGCTATAAAACAAGCCCTATTTATGATGGTTTTGTTTCTAGTGCAACTGCATTGCCTTTATTAAAAGAAGGAACTTTAGAACTTATTGAAAATGGTTTAACTTCAAAAGTATTAGAAGCAGCAGCGGTAGGAGTTTCTTTATATAGAAAAGATTATAAAGCAGCAAATAGCACTAATTTAATGCTAAATATTGGCGAATATATTGAAGAAAGCGTAGTGGCAAAAAGTGATGATTTGATAAAAGAACTAGCAAAACCACAAATAACTCACGCTTGGGTAGAAGTTAATCAAGAGCTTGTTAAAAAAAGTGCGAAAGATTTGGTAGTAGGGGATATTGTAGTGGTATCTCAAGGAGATAATATAGCGGTTGATGGTTATATTGTTGATGGGATTGCTAGTATTAATCAAGTTTCTATGACAGGAGAAGCCCAAGCAGTTACTAAAAGTCGTGGAGATAGGGTTTTAAGTGGAACCGTGGTGGTTGAAGGTCGTATTAAAATATGGGCTGAAAGCGTTGGAGAAAATACATCAACAGCTAAGATTTTACATTATATGAAAGATTGCTTAGAAGAAAAATCAAAAATAGGGCAAAAAGCTTATAAATTAGCAGATAGTTTAGTGCCTGTTACTTTAGGACTTGCTGGACTTGCATATTTATATAAAGGAAGTGCAGCGATGGCTAGTGTGCTTCAGGCTGATTATTCTTGTGCTTTAAAATTAGCAACTCCTGTGGCATTTAAAAGTGCTATTTCTTATGCAGGAAGAAGACAGATATTGCTTAAAGGTAGCACTGCTTTAGAGAATTTAAGCTCGGTTGATACTTTTGTATTTGATAAAACAGGCACATTAACTTATGGGGATTTAAAAGTTGAAAGCGTTCATGTATTTAGTCCAAAATATGATGAAAAAACCTTACTAAATCTTAGTGCAAGTGCTGAAGAGCATTATTTTCACCCTGTTGCAGAAGCTATAGTAAAGGCTGCTAAAGAGCGTGGATTTTCTCATATTAATCACGGAGAAGTGGAGTTTATAGTAGCACACGGCGTTAAAACTAGCATTGATAATGAAGAAGTAATAATTGGCTCAAGGCACTTTTTAGAAGATGATGAAGGTGTTGATTTTTCTAGGGCTAATGCAAATATTAAAGAACTTTTAGATAAAGGCTTAACTCTTTTATATGTAGCAAAATCTAAAGAATTATTAGGCGTAATTGCTATGAAAGATGAAATTAGAAGCAATGCTAAAGAAGTCTTAGCAAAGCTTAAGCAAAACGGCGTAAAAGAATTAGTAATGCTAACAGGTGATATTGAAAGTAGGGCTTTAGAAGTTGCAAAAGAACTTGGAATTGATAAGGTTTATGCAGAGCTTTTACCACAAGATAAAGCAAATATTTTAGCTAGTTTAAAAGCTCAAGGCAAAAAAGTAGCCTTTATAGGCGATGGTATAAACGACGCTCCGTCGTTAGTTCAGGCTGATGTTGGAATTTCTATGCAAAAAGGTGCTGATTTAGCAAAAGCTAGTGCTGATATTGGATTACTAAGAGATGATTTTGCTTGTATTTTAGAAGCAAAAGTTATAGCTAATGAAACTATGAAAAAAATTGATAAAAACTTTAGCACAACGGTATGGGTTAATTCATTCATATTAGGTGCTGCAACACTTGGTTTATTAAGCCCAGCAGCTACTGCATTTGCTCATAATGGCACAACTATTGGCTTATTGGCTAATGCTATAAAACATAAGCAATTATTTTAAATTATATTAGGAATTTGATTTTAAATTCCTAATTTTTCTTTTTAATTATTCTTTAAAATTTAAATCTTTTAATTTTTATAAAACATTAAAATAATTATGTGTAAAATTGGCATTTTAAAGGAGTTAAAATGAAAAACAAATATGTTTGGATTGTTGTAGCGATTTGCTTTTTGCTTTTTGCGAATGTTGTTGGATTTTTGGATTTAGCCATAGTTTTAGCAGCTATATTTTTAGGTGTTAGACTTGGTGGAATTGCGATTGGCTATACTGGTGGGATTGGAGTTATTTTATTAGGTATTTTGTGTGGTATAAAACCAGGCGAAATTCCAACTTCGGTAATTTTAATCATTATGTCAGTAATTGCAGCAATTTCGGCTATGCAATTAGCAGGCGGGCTTGATTATTTGGTGCATATTGCTGAAAAAATACTTAGGAAAAATCCTAAAAAAATCAATTATTTAGCTCCTAGTATTACTTATTTTTTAACTATTTTAGCAGGGACAGGGCATACTGCGTTTTCTATGATACCAGTAATTGTTGAGGTTGCAAAAGAGCAAAATATTAAACCAAAAGCTCCACTTAGCCTTGCAGTTGTATCAAGTCAAATAGCAATTACTGCAAGTCCTGTTAGTGCAGCTGTTGTTTATCTTAGCGGTGTGCTTGAGCCTTTTGGGTATTCTTATTTAACATTATTAAGTATTTGGATAGGTAGCACTTATTTAGCTTGTATGCTTAGTGCGTTTTTAGTAACTAAGTTTTCAAATCTTGATTTAAGTTCTGATGAGTATTATCAAGAATTACTTAAAAAAGGTGAAATAGCAAAAAAACAAAGCACTCAAAAAGAGATTATTAAAGGTGCTAAGACTAGCGTTGTGATTTTTGTTATTGGCGTTTTAGCTGTTGTTTGTTATGCGACTTATATTTCAGGCTTAAAAGCTGATGAGATAATTATTCCAAGAGATAGTGCTATTATGTGCGTAATGCTTAGCATTGCTACTTTTATTGTATTAAGCACTAAAATCAATACTTCAAAAATCATTGAAACAAGTGTATTTAAAAGCGGTATGAATGCTTGCGTTTGTGTTTTAGGTGTTGCGTGGCTAGGAGATACTTATGTAAGCGCTCATAGTAATGAAATAAAAGAATTTGCTAAAGGCTTAGTAGAACAATATCAATTCTTATTAGCTTTTGCCTTTTTCTTTGCTAGTATGCTTTTATATTCTCAAGCAGCAACTGCTAAAGCAATAGTTCCATCAGTAATTGTTGCACTTGCATTAAATGAAAACCCAGAAAACGCAAAAATAATCATCGCTTCTTTTGCAGCAGTTTCAGCACTCTTTGTGTTACCAACTTACCCAACATTACTTGGTGCGGTTGGAATGGATGATACAAAAACTACTAGGATAGGAAAGTATGTATTTAACCATTCTTTCTTTATTCCAGGCGTTTTAATGATTGCTTTAAGCGTTGCTTTAGGATTTTTATTTGTAAAATTTATTTAAAAAAAACTTGAAATTATCATTATTTTTTGTATAAAATGTATCCTTTTTCAAAAAAGGATACATTATGAAACGACTTACTTGGAGTAATAGACTTACATATATTTTAACCGTTGCAGGTGCTACTATTGGATTTGGAGCTACTTGGAGATTTCCTTATATGGTAGGAGAAAATGGTGGTGGTGCTTATGTTTTATTATTTATAATAGCTATGTTTTTAGTCGGTGTTCCTATTATCTTAGTAGAAAATATAATAGGCAGAAGAATGCATAAAAATAGCGTTGATTGTTTTAGTAAAAAATGGCAATTTGTTGGGTATTTAGGGCTATTTGGAAGCTATGCGATTATGGCTTATTATATGGTTTTAGGTGCTTGGGTAATTAGCTATATTGTAAATATTATTATGTCTATGTTTAATTTAGGCGGGCTTGATTTAACTTCAGTAATTACAGCAGAGCAAACTAGCTTACATTATCAAAAAAATATAGAAAATGACCCTTTAATGATAGGAATTTATACATTTATTTTTGTATTTATTAATTGGATTATTTTAAGGCGTGGAGTTATTGATGGAATTGAGCGTTCTGTTAAGTATCTAATGCCGCTTTTGTTTTTATGTCTTATTGCTATGGTTATTAGAAATGTTACTTTAGATGGGGCAATTGAAGGGATTAAGTTTTATTTATATCCTGATTTTAGCAAGATTACACCTAGTATATTTTTATATGTTATAGGACAAGTATTTTTTGCTTTATCGCTTGGATTTGGGGTTATGATTACATTATCAAGTTACCTTGATAAAGGCGAGGATTTATTAAAAACAGCAATTATTACAGGTATTGTAAATACTCTTGTAGCGGTTTTAGCAGGATTTATGATATTTCCTTCTTTATTTTCTTTTGGATTAAGTCCTGATGCTGGTCCATCATTAGTATTTAAAACCTTGCCAATAGTGTTTTCTCATATGCATTTTGGGGATTTCTTTGCTATAGTGTTTTTTGTTTTATTATTAACAGCTGCACTTACTACGAGTTTGCCTATTTATCAAGTAATTATTTCTGTATTAGAAGAAAAATTTAAAATCTCAAAAAATACAGCGATTAATTTAGTTTTAGGTGGAATTTTTATATTAGGAAATATTCCTGCTTTATTAAGTTATGGAGTGCTTGATAATGTTTTAATTTATGGAAGAAATATTTTTGATACATTTGATTTTATTAGTGGAAATATTTTATTTGTAATTACAGCTTTACTTTGTGTAATTTATGTTGCTTTTGTTTTAGGTAAAGATGAAGCTTTAAGAGAAATTAGCAATAATTATGAACTTAAAAATCCACTTTATAAAGCTTGGTTTTATTATATAAAATATTTTATTCCTATTGTAATTATTGTAATTTTTATAAGTGGTTTTGAGAATTTAAAATCATATATTTTGGGATTTTTTAATTAAATATTTTACGATTTAGCATTAGCTAAATCGTAAGTATAAATTATTTTTTGTTTTCTACTTTTTCTTTTTTGTTGTGTTTTGATTTTTTAGCTTCTTTACTTTTTTTATTTTTCTTAGCTTCTTTTTTTGCCTTTTTAATTTCTTCTTTTGTTTGTTTTACTTCTTCTTTAACTACTTCTTTTTTTTCTTCTACTTTATCGCTAACTTGTTTTACCACTTCTTCTTTAGCTTTTGCTTCTTCTACTACCTTTTGCTCACTTTTTTCTAATATTTTTTCAGCTTTTGCGCCATTGATACATTCAGCACTTTTGCAATCTAAAACATCAACTGCAGGAATTTCAGCAGCACATAAATTAAGGCCTATAAAGGCAACTAATGACAAACATACTTTTTTCATTTTTATCTCCTTTTAAAAAAGTCGCGAAATTGTAGGAGCGAATTATTAAAAATGGTTAATAAGAATAAATTATTTTTATCAACATTAATTCTAATTGATAATAATGAAAAAAATAATAAGTATCATTTAGATTTTATTTATTTATAACTCATACAATAATGAGTAAAATTATTATAAAGGTTATCTTGTGAAAAAAATATTTTTGCTTATTTTTGCTATTTGTATATCTTTAATAGCTAGAGATGATGTTGATTATTTCAAAGAAAAAGATTTAATTATAGAAAAGCTAAATAAAGGTTTAGAAGCCTATAAAAAAGGTGATGCAAAAACTGCAAGACAACTTGCAAGTGAAGCTTATTTTCAACATTTTGAAAATATGGAAGGTCCTATTGGAAGAAATATTGGTAGAAAAGGCTATTTGATGGAGAGAAAATTTACCAATCTTCGTGGTTATTATGGGCGTGGAGAAAATATAGGCAAAATTGAAGCTTTAATAGATGGTTTGATATTTGATTTAGAAGAAGTAACGCCAGTTATACAAAATGGCTTTAAAATAGTTGCAGTAGCGTCTGATCCAAATTATGATAAAGCAAAAGCTGAAATGAATGCAAGAGAGAATTTATTAAAAACTTGTATTGAAGGTGAGATGATGTTTGGAGCAGATGAAAATAGTGCAAAAACTAAATGTGAAGAACAAAAAGCAGCAGAATTAGCCCATCTTAGCAAAGAAGCAAGTGGAGAAATCACAAAACCAACTATGCAAAAAGAAGTTTATGATAGTTTAGAAGACCTTCAAGCAGCAGCTGCGATTGATCCAAAATTACAATATGTATATGATTTATTAAGTGAGAAATTTGACGAAGCTATTCAATACAATAAGCAAGGAGAATTTACAAAAGCAGCTGATACAATTGGCGTTGCAAGAGAAGAAATATATATAAATACAAATATTGAAATTCTAATAAATGCAACAAAAAATCTTAATATGAGAAGCAAGTTAAGAAGTTTTGGCAGTGATATTCGCGAAGGAAAAGTAACTGAAAGCGATATGAGAGCTAGAAGTGAAGAGATATTAGATTCTATATTTGATGTAATGACTAAAATAGATGCTAGTAATTTAGATAAATTAAAATTAGTTGGATATGTTGATGAGACTAAGAATGTAGATTATACTCAAGTTGCAACTGATATTAAAATAGCTTTAAATAAAATAGTTCAAGACTATGAAACAATGGGAGAAAAAGCAAGTATTGATGCTCTTCAAAATATATATTTAGATATTTTTGAAGCAAAAGGAATGGAGAGTAAAATTGGTGCTGTTAATTCAAATATAAAGCTTGAAATAGAAGCAAAATTTACTAAAGGAACAGCACTAATTAAAAGTAAGGCTTCTAAAGATGAGTTAATTGCTAATTTTGATGAGTTAAATAAATTAATTGAAAGTCAGTTAGATAAAATCAATGATACAAGTGTTTGGTTTTTATTTATATCATCACTTACTATTATTTTAAGAGAAGGTTTAGAAGCTTTAATAATAGTAGTTGCAATAATTTCATATATTATTCAAAGTGGTAATAAAGACAGATTAAATATAGCTTATTCAGCACTTGGTAGTGGTGTTGTTTTATCGTTTATCACTGCTTTTATAGTTTCATATTTTATTAAAAATTCAGGACAAAGTAGAGAGCTAATAGAAGGTGTAACAATGCTAATTGCTGTTGTTTTATTATTTTATGTTGGCTTTTGGCTACTTAGTAATGCAAGAAATAAAAAATATGCAAGTAATTTAAAAGAGCAAGCAAGATTAGCTATTACAAATGGCAGTGCTAAAACATTATGGTGGACCGTGTTTTTAGCAGTATTTAGAGAAGGTGCTGAAACAATATTGTTTTATCAAGCATTATTGATTGATTCTGGTTCTAGTGCTGGACTTAGTGCTGTTTTAGGTGGTTTAGCTCTTGGTATTGTTATATTAGTAGTTTTATATTTCTTACTTAAAGCTGGTGCAATTAGAATTCCTATAAAACAATTTTTCTTAATAACCTCAATTATTATTTTTTATATGTGTTTTGCTTTTACAGGCAAAGGGATTATGGAACTTGTTGAGGGCAAGGTCTTAACTCCACATCTCATACCAATGCAATTTGAAAGCATTACTTGGTTAGGATTATATCCTTATTATGAGAGCTTAATTTTACAGGCAATAATCCTCGTCCTATTAATAGGAGGAGTTGTTTATATGCAAATCAAATCAAAGGAGAAACAATGAAAAAATCATTGCTTAGTTTAGTAGCAGGTGCTTTTTTAGCGTCTTCAGTGTTTGCAGGAGAAGTTGAAATTCCTACAATTGATGGTGCAGAAAGCTATAAATTACACGGAATGGAAATAGCAGCTGTGTATCTTCAACCAATTGAAATGGAACCAAGAGGTATTGATTTAGCAGCGTCTTTAGCTGATATTCACTTAGAAGCTGACATTCACGCTCTTAAAGAAAATCCAAATGGTTTTCCTGAAGGTTTTTGGATGCCATATCTTACAATTGGCTATAAATTAACTAACCTTGATAATGGTAAAACAAAAGTTGGAAAACTTATGCCAATGGTAGCTGATGATGGTCCTCACTATGGTGCAAATATTAAAATGGATACAGGAATTGGTAATTATGAATTAGAATTTGTAATTGATAATCCTGAAAAACAAGGTTTTGGTCGCCACGTAGATAAAGAAACAGGTGTTGGCGAGTGGTTTGATACATTTAACGTTAAATACAAATTCAAATACACAGGAACACCTGATAAATAAAACTTAAAATATAGAAAGCTTAGGCTTTCTATAAAAAATATACAAAAATAAGGACAATAATGAGTATATATTTTGTGCATATATTTTTAGAGTGCTTTTTAGTTAGTTTTTTTACAGCTTTTTATGCTAAAAATTCATCATTAAAATTAAATATTATTTTTACTTTAGTTGGTTTTATTTTTGGATATATTTTATTTTATATATTCCACTATGAAAAAGTAGATAGAATAGGGGTATTAACAGCTAATAT
>NZ_JAHCZC010000341.1:0-238 GCF_018501135.1 Campylobacter sp. 2018MI13
ACGCCATTCATGCAGGTCGGTATTTAACCGACAAGGAATTTCGCTACCTTAGGACCGTTATAGTTACGGCCGCCGTTTACTCGGGCTTCGATCAAGAGCTTCGCATTGCTGCTGACCCCATCAATTAGCCTTCGAGCACCGGGCAGGCGTCACACCCTATACATCCACTTACGTGTTAGCAGAGTGCTGTGTTTTTGGTAAACAGTCGGGAGGGACTCTTTGTTGTAAGTTTCCTTGC
>NZ_JAHCZC010000342.1:0-237 GCF_018501135.1 Campylobacter sp. 2018MI13
CGTTTTTATCTTTTACTCTTTCGCCACTTTCATCTCTTTTTTCTTCTAACAAATTCCCTAAAGCTTTTAAATCGCCCTTAGCAATATTTACATCACTTGTAAAACTTGATTTATTAGCATTTAAATTACCTTCTGTAATATAAACACCGCCTGTATTTTCAAAACTACTAACAATAGTATTTATATCGCCTTTAGTAACTTTTACAACCCCATCTCCACTCATTTCAAAACCAGTTG
>NZ_JAHCZC010000343.1:0-237 GCF_018501135.1 Campylobacter sp. 2018MI13
CAACTGGTTTTGAAATGAGTGGAGATGGGGTTGTAAAAGTTACTAAAGGCGATATAAATACTATTGTTAGTAGTTTTGAAAATACAGGCGGTGTTTATATTACAGAAGGGAATTTAAATGCTAATAACTCAAGTTTTACAAGTGATGTAAATATTGCTAAGGGCGATTTAAAAGCTTTAGGGAATTTGTTAGAAGAAAAAAGAGATGAAAGTGGCGAAAGAGTAAAAGATAAAAACG
>NZ_JAHCZC010000344.1:0-237 GCF_018501135.1 Campylobacter sp. 2018MI13
CGTTTTTATCTTTTACTCTTTCGCCACTTTCATCTCTTTTTTCTTCTAACAAATTCCCTAAAGCTTTTAAATCGCCCTTAGCAATATTTACATCACTTGTAAAACTTGATTTATTAGCATTTAAATTCCCTTCTGTAATATAAACACCGCCTGTATTTTCAAAACTACTAACAATAGTATTTATATCGCCTTTAGTAACTTTTACAACCCCATCTCCACTCATTTCAAAACCAGTTG
>NZ_JAHCZC010000345.1:0-235 GCF_018501135.1 Campylobacter sp. 2018MI13
GCAAGGAAACTTACAACAAAGAGTCCCTCCCGACTGTTTACCAAAAACACAGCACTCTGCTAACACGTAAGTGGATGTATAGGGTGTGACGCCTGCCCGGTGCTCGACGGTTAATTGATGGGGTCAGCAGCAATGCGAAGCTCTTGATCGAAGCCCGAGTAAACGGCGGCCGTAACTATAACGGTCCTAAGGTAGCGAAATTCCTTGTCGGTTAAATACCGACCTGCATGAATGG
>NZ_JAHCZC010000346.1:0-233 GCF_018501135.1 Campylobacter sp. 2018MI13
TAAGTATTCGGAGTTTGATAGGGTTTGGTACATTGGTGTATGCCCTAGCCCATTCAGTGCTCTACCCCTTATAGCTACTACACAACGCTATACCTAAATATATTTCGGAGAGAACCAGCTATCACGACGTTTGATTGGCCTTTCACCCCTATCCACAAGTCATCCGGAGCCGTTTCAATGGCCGTCGGTTGGGTCCTCCACTAGTTCTTACACTAGCTTCAACCTGCTCATGG
>NZ_JAHCZC010000347.1:0-233 GCF_018501135.1 Campylobacter sp. 2018MI13
GTTTGATTGGCCTTTCACCCCTATCCACAAGTCATCCGGAGCCGTTTCAATGGCCGTCGGTTGGGTCCTCCACTAGTTCTTACACTAGCTTCAACCTGCTCATGGCTAGATCACTTCGTTTCGGGTCTGCAGCATCTGACTTATCGCCCTATTAAGACTCGCTTTCGCTACGGCTTCACGTTCGCTTAACCTTGCCAGACACCACAACTCGCAGGCTCATTATGCAAAAGGCA
>NZ_JAHCZC010000348.1:0-233 GCF_018501135.1 Campylobacter sp. 2018MI13
TTTAAGCACTAAGCTATTGCTATCAACTGTTGCTGAATGATCTTTTATAGTATCATCACCATTTACTTCTGTAATAACAAGTTTATCAAATACTGGAGCTACTGGCTTATCTTCAGGTTTAACTTCTTGAGTTACAACATCTTCAGTTTTATCTTCTTCAGGTTGTTTATTGTCTTCAGTGTTTTCAGGTTTATCTTCAGGTTTAACTTCTGGAGTTACAACATCTTCAGTTT
>NZ_JAHCZC010000349.1:0-233 GCF_018501135.1 Campylobacter sp. 2018MI13
AAACTGAAGATGTTGTAACTCCAGAAGTTAAACCTGAAGATAAACCTGAAAACACTGAAGACAATAAACAACCTGAAGAAGATAAAACTGAAGATGTTGTAACTCAAGAAGTTAAACCTGAAGATAAACCTGAAAACACTGAAGACAATAAACAACCTGAAGAAGATAAAACTGAAGATGTTGTAACTCCAGAAGTTAAACCTGAAGATAAGCCAGTAGCTCCAGTATTTGAT
>NZ_JAHCZC010000350.1:0-230 GCF_018501135.1 Campylobacter sp. 2018MI13
GCTTAACCTTGCCAGACACCACAACTCGCAGGCTCATTATGCAAAAGGCAGTCCATCACCCTGTATTGCTACATAGGGCTCTGAATGATTGTAAGCAAATGGCTTCAGGTTCTATTTCACTCTGATCACCTCAGTTCTTTTCACCTTTCCCTCACGGTACTTGTACACTATCGGTCAGACATTAGTATTTAGGGTTGGATCGTGGTCGACCCAGCTTCAGACAAGATTTC
>NZ_JAHCZC010000037.1:0-17262 GCF_018501135.1 Campylobacter sp. 2018MI13
CAATTATATAGCAATAAAAAATTATTTAAAAGTAGGTATTTTTATAGCGTTATTATTTTTTTCAATTATTGGAGTTTATAATCAACCAAGTGTTATTACTCCATTTATCGGAGTGTTTTCAGATAATACCAAAAATCATTTTTTAAATAAGTCCATAATAAATCTTAAGGATTATCAAGCTATAAATATTGCAAATAGGCTAAATCCAATTACATTTTATCTAAACGCAAGTCAAGCTAAAAAAGATTTATTAGCTAGTAAAGACATAATAAAAGAAGATGAACTTATTTTAGGTGCTTATAACAAAACTTTACAAAAAGGTAAAAATGCTGATGAAATTATGGCTAGGATTAATATAATTTATTATATTCTTATGTTTTTGTGCTTATTTTCTTTGCAAAAAACAGCTAGAAAAAATTCCATAATCCCTAATTGATTTTGTGGTGAAAATCTTAATTCATAATCTAAATACGAATTAAGATTTATTATTTTTCAAAACATATAATTTCTAAAATATTTTAGAAAGTCATTAGGTAATGAATACGCTTATATTTGGAATTGTTTTTGGATTTTTATTAGCAAGATATAGATTTTGCTTTTTTTCTGGTTTTAGAAATCTTTTTTATTTTAAAGATTTTTCATTTGTTAGTGCTTTAAGTTTTTGTATATTTTTACAATCTCTTGGCTTATTCACATTAGAACATTTTAAACTAATTACCATACCCGAGTTTAAATTCTCAATACTTGCTACTATTATAGGTAGCTTTGTATTTGGCGTTGGTATGGCGTTTAGCAAAGCTTGTGTTAGCGGTAGTTTTACTAGGGTTATTAATAATAGTTCTTATTTAATAACGGCTTTTTCTTTTGCTTTTAGTATGGCTTTATTTAATGGAATATTTAAAAAATATATAGATATTTTTACAAAAAACGAGCTTACTAATATTCATACTTTTTTAAATATTTCGCCTTTTATTTTAGTGATTTTACTTGGAATTTTAAGTATATATTTAATCTATAAAGCCAAAAAAATCAGCATTCTAGCAATAGTTTTAGCAATTTTAAGTCTTTTGATGTGGAAAATGATTGGTTTTAGTTTTACTTTATCAGTTCCTAGTAAAAATATGATTTTATATCTAGTAACCAATCAATATAGGTATTTAGATTCTGGAGTTTATTTTTTATTTGGTTGTATTTTAGGTGGGATTGTTGCGAATTTAAAATCATTTTCGCTTCAAGGTGTATCGCTAAAACAAGGATATTTTAGTGTAATTGGAGGCTTTTTGATGGCTTTTGGAGCTTCTCTTGCAAGTGGTTGCAATGTGGCAAATATTTTAATAGCTAGTGCTTATTTTAGCTTTCAAGCTTTTATATTTTTACCTTTTATGCTTTTTGGATTTTTGATTATTTTAAGGAGAGTATCGTGAAAAAATTAATTTTATTGTTTGCACTTATTTTTAGTGCTTGTTTTAATGCTGATAATGTTAAATTATTAAATACTGATGAGTTTAAAGCTAGATTAAATAGTGATTATTTGATAATTGATACAAGAATTGATAGTTATTATAATGGTTTTAGCGAAGATGGGGCAAAAAACGGCGGTCATATTAAAGGGGCTTTAAATATTAGTGCTTTATCAATGGATTTTGTTGAAAATAAAAAATTTGAAGAATATTTCAAAGGCAAAGGCATTACAAAGGATAAAAAGCTCGTATTTTATGGTTCTAATTTAGATGAGATAAAAAAAGTTAGCTCGGAGTTTTTAGCTCGTGGTTATAAAGGCGAGATTTATGCTGATTTTATAGATTATGCAAATAATAATGATTTAGTAAAACTTAAAAACTATCAACTAGCAGTCTATCCTAAATGGCTAAATGACTTAATGCAAGGCAAAAAAGTTGAGAGTTTTGATGGTAAAGACTTTATGGTTTTTGAGGTTAGTTGGGGAGAAAATAGTGATGAATACAGCGAGCATATAAAAGGTGCTTATCATTTTAATACTGATTTAATAGAGAATGCTCCTGTTTGGAATTTAAGTGATGCAAAAACTTTAGAAAATAATCTTTTAAGCTTAGGAATAACAAGCGAAAAAACTATAATTTTATATTCTAAAAATCAAATGGCAGCTTTAAGAGTATTTTTTGCACTAAAATACGCTGGGGTTAAAGATGTTAGATTTTTAAATGGTGGGCTATATTCTTGGCAAGAAGCAGGATTTAGCATAGAAAAAACTTCAAATATACCTAATAAAGAAAGTGATTTTAAAGCGATAATTCCTGCAAATGCTAATATAAATATATCAATGCCAGATGATATTAAAAATTATAAAGGAGATTTAAAGTTAGTAAGTATTAGGGCTTGGGATGAGTTTATAGGTAAAATTAGTGGTTATGATTATATACCAAAAAGTGGTGAGCCAAAAGGAGCTATTTGGGGATTTGCAGGGACAAATTCATCTAATGTGGCTGATTATTATGACCCTGATGGAACGCTTAGAAATCCTTATGAAATATATGAATTATGGCAAAGTCAAGGCATTAATAAAAATGATAATTTAGCTTTTTATTGTGGCACAGGCTGGAGAGCTAGTGTTGCTTGGTTTATTGCCTTACTTGATGGTTGGGAAAATATTTATGTATATGATGGTGGCTGGAATGCTTGGCAAATGGATGAGAACTTAGAAGTGCAAAAGAATTTAGATTTAGTTAAACCTGATTCAAAAAACGATTATGGAGCAGTGTTTAAAGAAGGTGCTAGTTGTAAAAGCTAATCAAAAGCTATTCTTAAAGAATAGCTTTAATCATCATAAAATGATTATAAAGAGTATATGCAACACTAAATAAAATTATTGTAATTGTTAAAATGAGAGTTTTGCTAAGTGTAGGCTCAAAAAAGCTCTCGCTTAAATTAATTTGTATTTTTTGATTAAGCGATGAGCTTTTAAAATTTTTATAGTTTTTTAATTATCTAAATTGCCTTCTTTCAAATTTTGCTTCAGGTTTTGCTTTTGGATTTATGGGGAAAATACCAGCGAAAAATTTTATATCTAAAAAAATAAGTATCCAAAAACCCCAACTATGTATTGATTTATAAAAATTAAATAGTATATAAGTTATTATACAAAAAGCAACAAAATGGCCAGATGAAAATGTTCTCTCGTGTTCGTAAGTAATTTCAGCTTGACAACCCCTGCATACTTTTACACCAAATCTTAATTCTTCATCACAAAAAGGACATATCATCGTTTTTGTATTCTTTGACATAATTGTCTCCTATTTTGATTTATGTGTTAAATAATAAAAAAAAAAAAAAACAACGCATTGTAAATATTTTCAGCCTTTCGTAATACCTTAAATTACTTAATCGTATTGCTATTAGTTTTAAAAAACTTGTTTGTTTAGATTGATTAGAGCTTAGAAGTGCAAAAGAATTTAGATTTAGTTAAACCTGATTCAAAAAACGATTATGGAGCAGTGTTTAAAGAAGGTGTTAGTTGCAAAAGCTAGACTAAGTAAGCCTAACACCAAGAGTTTGAAATTAGTTAAATTAAGTTTTTATAAGTGTTAGGCCAAATTAATCTAGTGCTAGGCTTAATGCCTAGCTATTTTTAGAATGTATATTTTGCTTCAAATCTGATTAGTTTTTCATCTTTTTTACAATCTTCTATACCTTCATAATTTTTTGTTTTACCATAAGCATAGAATGCTGAGAAGTTTAATTTGTCGCTATATTTATAAGATAGTTGTGGCTTAACTTCAAATAATTTTTCTTTATCAGTTTTATCGCCATTTTTGATTTTATTTGTTCCGTTAATAATATCAACACCAAATCTTACATCTTCAAATGTATAACCAATTGTTCCGAATACGAAATCTTTTTTACCTACTGCTCCTGTTTGGTAATCTTTCATAGCGTATTCGCCATAATTAATCAATTTGCCACTATCTTCTATAGTATTAATTGTAGCTTTATCCTTTTTACCATAACCAGCATAACCTATATTAAAATCTAAGCCGAATGCGTCAAAGCCAGCTTCAATAGCATAAAAATTACCATTAGCTACTTCGTCGCCTGTAGCTTTTTTTAATAAATCTTTTCTATCTTTTTTAAGATTATTACCTGCGTATTGAGCGTGAATATTGTATGCGAAATCATCTTTATCACCTAAATTAACATTGAAATCTACCGTATATAATGTGCCCCAACTAGCCATATTTGCTACCCATAACTCTGCTGCTACTGGGTCAAAATTAGCAATTGCTGCTATACCATATATATTTTTACCACTTACACTTTTTATACTATCATCATCATTTTTTGTAGCAATAACGCCTAAATCACTATCTTTATTGTAATTATCAAAAGCATAAGCTGCTAAAGTTACATTCTCAATGCTATTATTTACGATTTTTAATCCTGTTCCTAATAAATCATCAGTCCAAATTGAGCCAATTTCCATTCTACCGAACATAAATGAGGTATCGTAATTCGTGTAAGTTAAATAAGCATCTCTTATATTAAAAGTTTTGCTTGTATTTATATTATTTTCAACTTTATCTCTTAAAGCTTCATTAGATGGTGTTAAACCTGGTTTGTTTAAAGCAAATGAAGCATCTTGGTTTGAATACTGAAATAATGCAGTAGCTTTAAAATTATCAGCTATATCTGAAGTGAATTTTAATTGAGCTTTATATCCGTGTAATTGGATTGTATCTTTTGTAGATTTGTCTTTTAATGAATTTTTTTCGCTAATTCCTTCATATCTATATCTTAACATACCTGATAAATCTACATTTTGAATAGCTTCATCTAAAGCAACAGCATTTGCAACTGACATTGAACCTGCAGTAATTACTGCAATTAAACTAAGTTTTACTAGTTTCATTTTTACATCCTTTTTTTAAAAATTGCAATGCTATTCTACCCCCCCCCATCTTTAAAATAAACTTAAATGGAATAATTTTTTTAGAATTTAAAAAAGTCAAATTTTATTTTTAATTTATCTTAAAATTATCTTAATTTAAGATTTTATTAAGATTAAAAACATATAATCAGCTTTTTAAAAAATTTTGGCAAAGGTAAAATCATGACAAAAATAACAAAGCCAAACGAAGTTAAAAGAGATTGGATAATTGTAGATGCTGAAGGTAAGCGTTTCGGTCGTCTTTTAACAGAAGTTGCGACAATATTAAAAGGCAAACATAAGCCTTGTTATACACCAAATGTTGATTGCGGAGATTATGTTGTAATTATCAACGCATCTAAAGCAGAATTTACTGGAACAAACAAAGCTGATGATAAATTATATCACAGACATTCAGGCTATTTTGGAAGCACTAAGAGTGAAAAATTCGGTGATTTATTAGCAAATAATCCAGCAAAATTATATAAATTAGCAGTTCGTGGAATGTTGCCTAAAACTACTTTAGGTCGTGCAATGCTTAAGAAATTAAAAGTTTATGCAGGTAGCGAACACCCACATACAGCTCAGGTAAAAGGAAAGTAAAATGGCAAAAGTTTATGCAACAGGTAAAAGAAAAACTGCAATAGCTAAAGTTTGGGCTAAGGCTGGAAGTGGTAAAATTATAGTGAATGGCGTTGATTTAAATACTTGGTTAGGCGGACACGAAGCTATTAAATTAAAGGTAGTTCAACCTTTATTAGTAACTAAGCAAGAAGGTTTAATGGACATTACAGCTAGCACATTAGGTGGTGGTTATAATGCTCAAGCTGAAGCTTTAAGACACGGAATTTCTCGTGCTTTAGCTGCTATGAGTGCTGATTTTAGAGCGCTACTTAAACCACAAGGTTTATTAACTCGTGATAGTCGTGTGGTTGAGCGTAAAAAATACGGCCGCAGAAAAGCAAGAAGAAAACCACAATTTAGTAAACGTTAATTCGATTTTGAAATTAGGAGTATTTATGAAAAAGATGAGTTTAGTTTTAAGTGCAGCTGCAATGATAGCTGTTAGTGCAAATGCAAGTGATATTAATTTTGAAGGCTTAGAAATAAGCCCAATCGCTACATACAATGTTCCAGAAGGAAATCTTGACCTTATGAATAAATTTGGTTATGGATTAAGAATTGGTTATATGTATGGTGCAGTAGGAACAGAAATTGGTTATGAACACCAAAAAGGTGAATATAAAAGTATAGATAATGCAGGTCATACTCCAGTGGGTATTGATAGAGGTTATTTAAACTTAGTATTCCCAGTTAAAGTTGGTGATACTAACTTTGATTTCTATGGATTATTAGGTGTTGGTTATGAAAACTTCAGCGAAAATCTATATGACAATAAAAACGGAATGTTTGGTCATTATGGTATTGGTTTAAAATATAAAATTTACAAAAGCTTTGGTTTAAGAGCAGAAGTTCGTGACCAAATTAAATTCCGCCACGCTGATCACCATGTAATTAGTACTTTAGGTGTAATTTTTAACTTTGATGGTAAAAAAGAAGAAGTTGTTCCAGCTCCACAACCAGTTGTAGAAGTTAAACCTGAGCCAGTAGTTGTTAAACCTGAGCCAAAACCACAACCAAAACCAAAAGCATGTTATGATTTAGAATTAGTTAAAGTTAATTTTGGATTTGATAAGAGCAATGTAACTGCTAACTATATTCCTGAAATTGAGCGTTTAGCTAAATTAATTAAAGAAGAGCCTGCATATTTTGCAAATATCACAGGATATACAGATTCAATCGGTACATCTGCTTATAACAAAAAATTATCAGAAAAAAGAGCTAAAGCAGTAAAAGCTGAACTTGTAAAAGCTGGTGTTAGTGAAGACAGAATTAATCCAAGTTGGGCTGGCGACCAAAATGCAATCGGCGATAACAAAACAAAAGAAGGCCGTGCAGCAAACCGCAGAGTTGAATTAAAAATCATCTGCCAATAATTTTATAAATTATTTTTAGGTTTCACAGATTATGTGAAACCTTTTCTTTTTTTCTTCTAAATTATTACAATTTTAATAGTATTATTCGCTTCATTTTATTTTTTTAGGTTTATTATGAAGTTGAGTATAAAAGATATTATTTTTATGAATTTGATCGGGATTTTTTCTTTAAGACAAATTCCTTATGTCGCACAATACGGAGCTAGTTCTATTATTTTATGGCTTTTTGTAGCATGTGGATTTTTTATTCCTTTAGCTTTGATATGTGGAGAACTTGGTTCTAGATTTTCTAAGGGTGGTGGTATATTTTTATGGATTAATAAAGCTTTTGGAGTAAAAGTAGCTTATTTTTGTTTGATTTGTTATCTTTTATCTTGTTTAGCTTTTTTCCCAATGATGTTGTATTTCGCAGCAAATTCTTTAGCTTATATATTTAATTTACAGGCAAAATCTTATTTTATCGCAATATTTTCTATATTGAGTTTTTTTATTTTGACATATATAAATTATAGGGGTTTTGAATATACAAAATTAATAAATAAAGTATTTGTTTATTTTGGAATTTTATTTCCTACATTGCTTTTAATAGTTGTAGCTTTAATGTTTTATTTGACTAATCACAAAATCACAACTCCTTATAATTCAGGGTATTTAATTACACTTGATTTAAATACTTTAGTGTTTTCAAGCACTATGATGTTTGCATTTGCAGGGCTTGAGCTTAGCACAATGATAGGTGCTAAAATTGATAACGCTCAAAAAAATTATCCAAAAGCTATATTTTTTAGCGCATTTATAATAGTAGGTATTTATATTTTAGGCACTTTTTGTGTTAATGTGATATATCCTGCAAAAGATACTGATATATTAGATGGTATTATGCAAGCAATTACTTATGCTGAAAACAATTTGGGTTTTAAAGGTCTTAGTCAATTAATGGCTTTTAGTTTATTTGTAGGCACTTTAGGGCAGATTAATTCTTGGTTGGTAGCGCCAATATATATGCTAGCTAATGCTTCAAAAGAAGGAATAATTAAATTTTATGAAGCAAAACCACATCCAAAATATAATACCCCTTATAAGGCTTTATTTTTTCAGGCATTTTTAGTTAGTATTATTTGTATATTTTGTGTATTTTTTAATAAATCTCAAGATATTTATTGGCTACTTAGTTCTCTTACTACGGTTAGTTATTTTTTACCTTATATTGCAATGTTTTTAGCATATTTTAAATTAAAAAATTATTGTGAAAATGAATTAGAATTTAAAATACAAAATCAAATTCTTAGTTATTTTTTAGCGATATTAGGTCTTAGTAGCGTAGTATTTGCTTTAATATTAAGTTTTATTACTCCAAACGAAGAAGAGCAAAGTGAATTAATATATTTTTTACAAATTATGAGTTCTCCTATACTAGCATTAATAATTGCTATTTTTAGTTTTAATAAAACTCGTAATAAATAAAGCTTATTTAATATTTATCAAAATATTATTGTTTTGATAAGTATTTTTTTGTTTTTTTATAGGTTTTTCTCCGCTGATGCTAATTTGTATATATTCATCTGGAGTTGGTTCCTTTATTTTTATGGGTTCAGTTTGGGGAATTTCTTCTTGTAATTCTTCTTCATCTTCAAATAATATATCTAAAGCTTTTTTTAATTTTCTTAATTTTTTTTCATCTAATTCACTTATTTTTTTTTGCAAATCATAATTTATATCATCGTTTTGATATAAATTTTTAGGTATAGTTGGGTCTTTCCAATCTGGATTTTCACTAAAAGGAATTTTATCTCCAGGAAAATCTAAAGTATATGCAAATAAATTTAAACTTAAAATAAAAACAGCTAATTTTCTCATATTTTTTCCTAATTAAATTTTTCATATTATAAAAAGTTATGAAATATATTATATTTTTTTTCAAAAAAAGATAATAATTTATAATAAGTGTTACTTTTATACACATTTTTTAAAGTTTTAAATACAATTTAAATACATTTTATGAATTATTCTGCTAAAGTAATCTTAATTTTTTAATTTTTTTTAAGGAGAAATGATGAAAAGAGCAATTTCTATTATTATTTTGATTGCTATTCCATTTTTATTCGCTACTATTTTGCCCGTGCCAAGTGGCTTAAGCGAAGCTGCGTGGGTAATGTTTGGTATTTATCTTTCAGCAGTTTTAGGTCTTGTATTTAAGCCTATACCAAATTCTATGGTATTAATTACTGCAGTGGCAGGAACTGCACTATTTATGGGACCTTATTTAGGTGGTGCAAAAGAAGCTACAAAACAAGCTTTAAGTGGCTATGCAAGTTCAACTACTTGGATTATAGTTTCTGCATTTGCTTTAAGTATTGCATTTACAAAAACCGGTCTTGGTAAAAGATGGGCTTATTTTTTAATAGGTAAATTTGGTAAAACTACTTTAAGACTTAGCTATGTTACTGCATTTTTAGACTTAGTAGTATCACCTGCAACTCCATCAAATACTGCAAGAGCAGGCGGAATTGTCTTTCCAATTGTAAATTCAATCGCACAATCTTTATCAAAAGATAAAGTTGAAACAGAAAATAGAGTAGGTGCATTTTTGGCGTGTAATTCTTATATGAGTACAAAAATGACTTCATTTATCTTCGCAACCGCAATGGCTGGAAATATGCTAGTGATTGGTTATGCAAATGATATTTTAGGAACTCACTTAAATTGGGGGAATTGGGCTGTTGCTATGATAATTCCTGGTATTGTGTGTTTATGTGTAATTCCATTAGTTGTTTATATTTTTGTTCGCCCTGATATAAAAAAGATTGATAATGTAGTAATTTCAAAACAAGGCTTAGAAGAATTAGGAGAGATGAAAAGAAGTGAGAAAATGCTTGTTTTAATCTTTGTTCTAGCATTGCTTGGTTGGTCTGTTCCGTCTTTAGCTAGTTCTTTATTTGGATTAAAGATTGATATAGATGCTACTGCAGTAGCTGTTGGTGCTATGAGTTTATCAGTATTACTTGGCGTTTTAAAATTTGAAGATATAGCAGGTTCTAAAGAGTGTATAGGGACATTATTTTGGTTTGGTGGTATTATGTCACTATCAGGTATGATGAATAAATTGGGCTTTTTTAAATGGCTTGGAACATTTATTCAAGGCAATATGAATTTAGATTTAGACCCATTGATAGTATTAATAATCATTGGTTTTATTAGTATTATCGTAAGATATTTATATGCTAGTGCAACCGTTTTCATTACAACTCTTTTACCGGTTTTATTTTTAATAGGCAAAAGCGCAGGAGTTGATCCATATTTATTAGCATTTTTATTAATTACTACAAATTCTTATGGCGGAGCATTAACTCATTTTGGTGGTCCTGCTGCTTCAGTTATTTTTGGAGCTGGATATAACACCGTAAAAGAATGGTGGATTACTGGATTTGTAGTGGCTATGGTATCTTTTATTTTATGCCTTGTAATAGGTCTTCCTTATTGGGAAATGTTAGGAATGAATTAATTTTTTTTCTTGTTTTGATAGGAATATCAAAACAAGAATTTCATAATCAAATATTAAGTAAAATATATTTAAAATATCACACTTTTATTTTTTTATAAGCAAATTTTATTATCATATGCAATTTTAGCCCAAGTGGTGAAACTGGTAGACGCGCTAGACTCAAAATCTAGTAGGAGCAATCCTGTGTCGGTTCGAGTCCGACCTTGGGCACCATAAATAAAAAAGGAATATAAAAATGCCAAAAGACGCAAACGGAAACGAATTACAAGCAGGAGATAATGTTAGCGTTATTAAAGATTTGAAAGTAAAAGGCAGTTCTTTAACTATTAAAAGAGGAACTAATGTAAAAAACATAAAGCTTACTTCAAATGATGATGAAATAGAAGCAAAAGTTGATAAACACGGAGTTATAGTTTTAAAAACTTGTTTTTTAAAAAAGGCTTAACATTTATGAAAAAATTTTTAACATTTTTACCTATTGCTTTATTAGCAAATCCATTTGATGACTTAGTAAATGCGTATAATCAAGAAGATTATAAAACTTCTTATGATATAGCTAGTTCTATTTGTAAGCAAACTTGCTCTGATATTAATTTAAATCTAATTATGGGTAAAAGTGCTTTTAGATTAGGTTTATACGATGAAGCTTTAGCTGCTTATGATAGGGTTTTAGTATTAGATGATACTAATACAGAAGCGAGATTACAAAGTGCTATTATTTATCAAAAAAATGGGAATTTAGCTTTACTTAAATTAGAACTAGAGAATTTAAAAGATGATGAACGCTTAAATGATGATGAGAAAGCTTTAGTTGCTAGTATGTTAAAAAATGTTAAATATCAACAAAAAGCCAATAATGAAATAAATATACCTTATGCGAGTATTGGTTTTGGATATGGATATGATAGCAATCCAAAAAAGCAGAATTTAAAAGATAGTTATTTACCAGTACCACAATTAGGCATTAATTTTCCAATACCAGGTGCTAAGCACCAACCAGCTAGTAGTATTTTAGCTAATCTTAATGCTGGCTATAAAAAACAAGTTAATAATGTATATGATTATGATATAAATATTAATTTTTATAATAAGTATTATATAAAACCAATTGAAGAAGATTTTCAGAATTTAAGTGTATTTACAGCTTCAATTAATAATGGTTTTGAGATATCAAGACAATTTAAATTAAATATTTTAATGTCTTATGATTATATTATTTTAAAACAAAAAAGATATTTAAATACCTTTACAGCAGATATTTCAGGTGATTATTATACTGAAAGTGGGCTAGCTTTTGGTCTAGGCTATACAATTAATCACAATAATTATTTGATAGAAGATAATAAAGAGAATGATTCAAATCATCATAGTATTTATGCTATGAGTAAGATTATTTCTCAAAGAAGTATGTCTTATCTAAAAATTGCTTATGATATAGAAAAAACTAGCAGAATTAAAGAAAGTTCAAATAATTATAAAGAATATTCAGCTACTGCCGGAATTATTTATATGTTAAATAAACAAGTAATATTAAAAGCAAGTTTAGGTTATGCTAAAAGTAAATATGATGAAAAAATCTTCTTAAATACGAGAAACGATATAACCTATAGGGTAAATTTTGGTGCTGAATACAATATGGATCATCATAATTTCTTCTCACTTGATTTAGGATATAATAGGGTAAAATCAAGTATTGAATACAATTCTTACGATAATCTTTACACTAATTTAATGTATAAATATAAATTTTAAGCTAACAACCTTTTAAAATATGCTATAATTTGGCATCATTTTGAAAGGATACGCTATGAAAAAAATATTATTGTTATTAAGTGTAATAACTCTAACCTATGCAAGCGTAGGTAAAATATCAGCCATTAGAGGTGATGCAGTAGTTATCTCAAAAGGTAATGAAATAAAAGCTTTATTAAATCAAGAACTTGATGAAAGCGATATTATAAAAACGGGAAACAATGCAAGATTACAAATAATCTTTAATGATAACACCGTTACTACTCTAGGTAAAAACACAAGCTTAGAAATAAAACAATTCTTATTAGATGGAAAAAACTCTAAAGTAAATCTTGAAGTAAGTGAAGGAAGCTTTAAGGTAATTACAGGAGAAATCTCAAAATTAGCAAGAAAGAATTTCTCTTTAAAAGCTCATACAGCAACAATTGGTATTAGAGGAACAGTGTTTGTAGGAGAAGTTGGACTTAATATAAATAAATTAGCTTGCTTACAAGGTGCAATAGATGTTAGATTAGGTAATAAAACTTCTTTAATTGATTCAGGAAAACAAATAAGCTTTTCAAATACTAAGGTAATTAAAGTTGAACCTTTAAAAGTAAATGATTTTTCTTTAACCAAAGCAAATATTAACGAAGATAATAAACCAGAAAAAATACAAGAAAAACAAGAAGATAAACAAAGCACTACAAATAATAACAATAAAGTAACAAGTATTACTTTAAGTAGTGATATTAAAGCTGAAAACACTAATTCAAATTCTAAAAATACTTTACAAACTAGTGAGCAAATGAATATTGCAAGCGATATTAAAGAAGAAGTAACTGAAATCATTGCAAAAAATGATAATTCTTTAAATACAGATAATGTGCCAGAAATTGCTCCAAATAAACCTAGTGATGATTTAGGTATTCCAAGTAATCCAAATACGACACCAGATACGCCAAGTAATCCTGATAATAATACAAGCACACCAGAAAATAAGCCAAATGATAATAATGTGGCAATACCTGATGTGCCAGTGATTAAAGATGAAAAAGAATGGACTAAATTAGAACCTTCTATACCTAATAAATACTTTGCTAATAACAATGTAAATAGTTATTATTACTATTCAGAAGATTTAAATTCTAAAAGTGCAGCAAGTCTTAATTTAGGAACTATGACACTTGATTTATATGGTAGAAAATTAGAAAACGATAAGAGTGTTAAATCTTTTGATTATTATACTTTAGATGGTAAAAAGAATACTCTTACTAGCAATAGCTACAATGTTTCTGATTTAGGAACTAAAGAAATCAAAACTCAAAATTATAACTTGCAAAATACTAGTCTTAATACGCCTAATGCTGAAAAGAATTTAGAATATTCATCAGATTATGCTAGTTTTAGTGCAAATAAAAATGAATTAAAAGCTCAATTAATTGGTATTAATTATGATTTAAGCAAATCAGATTTATCTCATTTTACAACTTTAAAAGATGATTGGAATAGTTTTAAAAGTGATATAGAAAAAAATAATCAAACAGCTATTAATTATTACTCAAATACAAATTCTGCCGCTGAACTTGATTTATCAAGAGGACTTTTAACTTATTATTCAAAAGAGCAAACTAAAAAAGATGGTAGGGATAGTGCTTATAATTTAAGATATTTTGTTATGAACCATAATTATTTGCAAATGCGTGAATATGATATAGAAGATTTAGAATACAACGGCTATACAATGAATTTTCAAGCTCCTACTGATGTAGATTCAACTTCGGATCATTATAGAACTACTGCTTATGTCAATAAAGAACAAATTGAATACACTGCAAAAAATGGTAGTTTGGATTTAAATATTTTAAATATAAAAGAAAATTTAAAAGGCACCAATTCTTCAAATTATAGAAAACAATTAGCTGATTGGGATAATGAAAAAAATAAATTCTTTAAAGAATTTTATACAAACCCAGCTCAAGAATTTTATTATGCTGATACGAAAAATAATTATGTTAAGTTAAAGCCAAGTGATTCGTATTTTGCTAGTTATAGCAAGATTAATGATACTTCTGATGTTTTATTTGAATTACAGAATAGTAAATTACTAGGAGTGTATAATAAAAACAATGTAATAACTAGAATAAATCCTCAAGTAAATTCAACTATGGATATTGATAATTCTCAATATAAATTAAAAATTGATAGCAATGAACTTGATAAGACTTCTATTAAATTAGAAACGGAAGCAAGTAAGGCTAAATTACAAATAGAAAGCAAAATAGCAAATGAGGATTTAAAGATAAAAACAGATGAATTAAAAAAATCTTTAAATATTTCAGATATAAATAAAAAGATTAATGAGATTAAAAATAAGTAAGGAATATATATGAGAAAACTTGTAATTTTATTAAGTGTAATAACTCTAACCTATGCAAGCGTAGGTAAAATATCAGCCATTAGAGGTGATGCAGTAGTTATCTCAAAAGGTAATGAAATAAAAGCTTTATTAAATCAAGAACTTGATGAAAGCGATATTATAAAAACGGGAAACAATGCAAGATTACAAATAATCTTTAATGATAACACCGTTACTACTCTAGGTAAAAACACAAGCTTAGAAATAAAACAATTCTTATTAGATGGAAAAAACTCTAAAGTAAATCTTGAAGTAAGTGAAGGAAGCTTTAAGGTAATTACAGGAGAAATCTCAAAATTAGCAAGAAAGAATTTCTCTTTAAAAGCTCATACAGCAACAATTGGTATTAGAGGAACAGTGTTTGTAGGAGAAGTTGGACTTAATATAAATAAATTAGCTTGCTTACAAGGTGCAATAGATGTTAGATTAGGTAATAAAACTTCTTTAATTGATTCAGGAAAACAAATAAGCTTTTCAAATACTAAGGTAATTAAAGTTGAACCTTTAAAAGTAAATGATTTTTCTTTAACCAAAGCAAATATTAACGAAGATAATAAACCAGAAAAAATACAAGAAAAACAAGAAGATAAACAAAGCACTACAAATAATAACAATAAAGTAACAAGTATTACTTTAAGTAGTGATATTAAAGCTGAAAACACTAATTCAAATTCTAAAAATACTTTACAAACTAGTGAGCAAATTGAAATTAAAGAAGAAATTAATAATAAAGTAGTGGCTTTATTAGAAAAAGAAGATGATGAAAATTCTGATAATAATAAAGAAGATGAAGAAAATAATGATAATGACACAAATAAACCAGATATGCCAATAGTTCCTAGTGAGCCTGTTTATAATAAATATTTTTCAAATGCAGACAATAAAAACTATTATTATTCATCAAATACTAGCCTAAGAAGTGGCGATGTTAGACAAGACGCTGCAGAGCTTAATGTAAAAAAAGGTAGTTTAAATATCCTTAGTAATACTAAAAGCGGTAATAATATTACAGATTTTAAAAAAATTAGCGTTACAAATAATCAGCTAAACATATTAAAAACTACAAATGATGCTAATAGTGTTGAAGATTTTTCATATAGTTTAACAGATACTACAATTAGTGGTTTAGATGGATATAGCGATTTAAAATTTAGTGCTAATGATGGAAAAGTAAGTTATACTGCTAATAAAGAAAAATTAGAAGCAAATATTTTAGATGATAGTTTTTCTATGTTAAAAGACACAAGCACAAATTCTAATTATAATGCTATAGATAAAGAGTGGGGTAATTTTACAAATACATTATTTGAAAAAAACAAGGATTATTTCAATGTATCAGATTTAAATAAGGTATTTTATTATGGTTCAAATAAAGCTGCAATGCAGTTAAATCTTAAAAATTCATCTATTGCTTATTATTATGCAGATGCAAAGGAAGCTAAAAAACTTTATGCTGATTTTAAATATGCAAATAAAATATATTACGAAAACGCAACGAGTTCAGGAAGTTCTTATGATAAGCAAACTTATGATGTATATAACAAAACCATATCACCTATTAACGGCTCATCTACTTATAATATACAAGCAAATGCTTCTAATGGCATTAAAAATCAAGATTTTGCTTTAAAAGCAGATAAAAATAAAGCAGAAATTAATTTTGGAAGTGTAATTTCTAGTTTGATGGATACTCAATTAGACCCGCAAAATAGATTTCAATACTTTTCTAATGAATTTGATAAATATAAAGATACTTATAAAAGTAAATATTTAGGTGCTGATGAAGATAAGGAATATTTTTATGCAGGTAGTGGAAGCTCAATTAAATTAAATCCCGCTAAGCAAGAAGTAGATAGTTATGTAGTATATGATGGTGGGTATGGAAATATTTATAGGATAACTTTTGATAAAAATATCGGAGATGCTACCTATGTTAAAAGAACTAATGGAGTGGTTCAAGATGTTAAACATTCTCAAAAATTTAATATAAATAGTATTAGAGATGTAAATTCAGGTTATACACTAACAGTAGGCGATAGCAATAATGATTATAATTTTGAAGTGAAGGCTGATAAAGTTGGAGCTATATTAAAAGGTAATGTTGTTATAAATGGAGCTAATCATAACGTAGATTCTGATATTTTACAATATGTAAATACTTCTGCAGCACATAAATTAGTTAAAGATACTTACGATAAAGCAGTTCAAGGAAAATAATAATTTTTAGGGGAGTTAGATTTGACCTAATTCTCCTAATAAACTTCTTAATTTATCATTTCTATATTTTATTTCTTCACTACATTTCCTAGCAATATCTATGCAGATATTTAAAAAATTAGTAGTTTCATCATTTTCAAAATCTATTTTTTTGACATTAGTTAGTTTGTCTTGATTAATACAACTAAAAATATATGTAATCACTTTTAGACTAGGTGTTAATAGCAAATATCTTTTATTGTGATATATAATATATTGTTCGTTACATTGTGTTGTTAATAGCGTGATTATTTCTTGTTTTATTTGCTCGTAAGGAGTATTTGGGAAATCTTTTGCTACCTTTTTGATAAATTTTTCATCATTAATTCTATCTTCTTCACTCTGCAAAAACACACTATCATTATCAAGTAATGTTTCAAGTTCTTTTAATATTTCAATAGCTCTAATGTAATTTTTCATTTTACCACCTACTTTATTTATTACATTTATATTACAT
>NZ_JAHCZC010000351.1:0-228 GCF_018501135.1 Campylobacter sp. 2018MI13
GCAAGGAAACTTACAACAAAGAGTCCCTCCCGACTGTTTACCAAAAACACAGCACTCTGCTAACACGTAAGTGGATGTATAGGGTGTGACGCCTGCCCGGGGCTCGAAGGTTAATTGATGGGGTCAGCAGCAATGCGAAGCTCTTGATCGAAGCCCGAGTAAACGGCGGCCGTAACTATAACGGTCCTAAGGTAGCGAAATTCCTTGTCGGTTAAATACCGACCTGCA
>NZ_JAHCZC010000352.1:0-226 GCF_018501135.1 Campylobacter sp. 2018MI13
ATTAGACCGAGAACTGAAAGGCTTTCTGAAGTCTTCGGATGGAAGGAAGAATTGCTGATGCCGTCGAGCCAAGAAAAGTTTCTAAGTTTAGATAATGTTGCCCGTACCGTAAACCGACACAGGTGGGGGGGATGAGTATTCTAAGGCGCGTGGAAGAACTCTCTTTAAGGAACTCTGCAAAATAGCACCGTATCTTCGGTATAAGGTGTGGTTAGCCTTGTATTAG
>NZ_JAHCZC010000353.1:0-225 GCF_018501135.1 Campylobacter sp. 2018MI13
GTTGTTAAAGTAACTTCACATCGTTTTCCACTCAAATAAGATTTAGGGACCTTAGCTGGTAGTCTGGGTTGTTCCCCTCTCGACGACGGATTTTATCTCTCGCCGCCTGACTGCTGTGATTACACTATAAGTATTCGGAGTTTGATAGGGTTTGGTACATTGGTGTATGCCCTAGCCCATTCAGTGCTCTACCCCTTATAGCTACTACACAACGCTATACCTAAA
>NZ_JAHCZC010000354.1:0-225 GCF_018501135.1 Campylobacter sp. 2018MI13
GATAAAATCCGTCGTCGAGAGGGGAACAACCCAGACTACCAGCTAAGGTCCCTAAATCTTATTTGAGTGGAAAACGATGTGAAGTTACTTTAACAACAAGGAGGTTGGCTTAGAAGCAGCCATCCTTTAAAGAAAGCGTAATAGCTCACTGGTCTAGTGATTTTGCGCGGAAAATATAACGGGGCTAAAATAAGTACCGAAGCTGTAGACCCAAGCCTAGCTTGG
>NZ_JAHCZC010000355.1:0-224 GCF_018501135.1 Campylobacter sp. 2018MI13
CCCATTTCAAGATTTGTAACATCACAAACTATTGGTAAAGCACCACTATCTTGAGCGGTATTGAAAAAAATTGGAGCAATAGTTTGTCCTAAAATCCCACCGCCTGTGCGTTTATTTGGAACTCCTTTTATATCTTCACCTATGTGCCATTGAACTGAATTTATTGCTGATTTACGGCTTGAGCCAGTTCCTACAACATCACCTACATAAGCTACTTGAATGCC
>NZ_JAHCZC010000356.1:0-224 GCF_018501135.1 Campylobacter sp. 2018MI13
GCCCGTACCGTAAACCGACACAGGTGGGTGGGATGAGTATTCTAAGGCGCGTGGAAGAACTCTCTTTAAGGAACTCTGCAAAATAGCACCGTATCTGCGGTATAAGGTGTGGTTAGCCTTGTATTAGGATTTACTCCGAAGGCAAGGAAACTTACAACAAAGAGTCCCTCCCGACTGTTTACCAAAAACACAGCACTCTGCTAACACGTAAGTGGATGTATAGG
>NZ_JAHCZC010000357.1:0-224 GCF_018501135.1 Campylobacter sp. 2018MI13
CGATTAGTGGAATTCTGCCACCTGCACGAACTTCGTCTAAAAGAGTATTTGGATTTATTTCAAAAGTTGAAACAACTTTACCATCTTTTTTAATTTGTCCGTTTGCAATATCAACAACAAATCTATCCCCCATTTCAAGATTTGTAACATCACAAACTATTGGTAAAGCACCACTATCTTGAGCGGTATTGAAAAAAATTGGAGCAATAGTTTGTCCTAAAATC
>NZ_JAHCZC010000358.1:0-224 GCF_018501135.1 Campylobacter sp. 2018MI13
CTATACATCCACTTACGTGTTAGCAGAGTGCTGTGTTTTTGGTAAACAGTCGGGAGGGACTCTTTGTTGTAAGTTTCCTTGCTTTCGAAGTCAAATTCTAATACAAGGCTAACCACACCTTATACCGCAGATACGGTGCTATTTTGCAGAGTTCCTTAAAGAGAGTTCTTCCACGCGCCTTAGAATACTCATCCCACCCACCTGTGTCGGTTTACGGTACGGGC
>NZ_JAHCZC010000359.1:0-223 GCF_018501135.1 Campylobacter sp. 2018MI13
GAGGGAAAGGTGAAAAGAACTGAGGTGATCAGAGTGAAATAGAACCTGAAACCATTTGCTTACAATCATTCAGAGCCCTATGTAGCAATACAGGGTGATGGACTGCCTTTTGCATAATGAGCCTGCGCGTTGTGGTGTCTGGCAAGGTTAAGCTAACGTGAAGCCGTAGCGAAAGCGAGTCTTAATAGGGCGATAAGTCAGATGCTGCAGACCCGAAACGAAG
>NZ_JAHCZC010000360.1:0-223 GCF_018501135.1 Campylobacter sp. 2018MI13
TATACATCCACTTACGTGTTAGCAGAGTGCTGTGTTTTTGGTAAACAGTCGGGAGGGACTCTTTGTTGTAAGTTTCCTTGCTTTCGAAGTCAAATTCTAATACAAGGCTAACCACACCTTATACCGACGATACGGTGCTATTTTGCAGAGTTCCTTAAAGAGAGTTCTTCCACGCGCCTTAGAATACTCATCCCACCCACCTGTGTCGGTTTACGGTACGGGC
>NZ_JAHCZC010000038.1:0-16883 GCF_018501135.1 Campylobacter sp. 2018MI13
CTCTTTTATCATATAAATTCTCGCTATCTTTATACGCCATTAAAATAGCTAATAAATCTCTTTCATCTTTGATATTTTGAATATTAATTTTGCTAAGTATTTCTTCCATACTTTCACGAGTGCTAGTACCTTTTACTTCTATGACTTCGAATGGTTTTTTATCTTCGGTTTTGTCTTTTTTATCTTCAGCTTTTTCATCATTTTTATTTATTGTTAATATTTCATCACCTGGTTTTGTATTTTCACTATTTTGGATACTTTCATGCTCTTTGCCTTGTTTTATCTCATCAATTCTTGCTAGATATCTTTGCTTAAACTCATCTTCGCTAATATTTCTTGCATTAAATAGCTTTGCTATTATTACATCTTGATCCCATTTATAATCTCCTGAGCTATCCGAATGCTCCTTTAAAAAATCTTTTAAATCTTTTTGCACATCTTGATTTGCTTCAGGACTAAAGGCTCTTTCATAAATTGTATTCGTATACATATCGCCATATAAAGCATCTTGATGTTCAAGTAACATATAAATAACCATACTTTGGATTTTTGCTTCATTGCTATTAGTTGGGTAATTAAAATCCAAGCTATCGTGAGTATCGGGGTAAAACATTTTAATAAAATCATCATATCTTTTTGCATTTTCTTTATTTTCAAGTCTTCCTTGAACTAATGCTTGATTATTATTTACCTTTTGTAATGGTAAGTTATAATTATTTGAACTAATTTTCATATTTTATCCCTTTAAAATAATTTAATAATTAGTAAATATATTAATTAAATATAACTAAATATAACTTTAAAAAGATTAAGTAGCAAAACTTAATTTAAACTAACGATTAAAAAAAATTAGATAAATTCAGCAAAAAATTATCTAAAAGAGTTTTATTATGAGTTTTATGGAAATTGTTATTATTTTAATAGTTGCTGTTTTGGTTTTAGGACCTGAAAAACTACCTGGCACTATAGTTGAAATCGCAAAATTATTAAAGGCTGTTAAAAAACAAATTAACGAAGCTAAATCAAGTATAGAAAACGAAATCAATATTAGCGAATTAAAAGATGAAGCTAGAAAATATAAAGAAGAAATCACAAAAGCAAATGATAGTATCAGAAAAAAACTAAGCTTTGAAGAATTTGATGAGATTAAAAATACTTTAAGTGATTTTGAAAAAGACGCACAAAATGCTTTAAATAGCACTATTGATAGTGTAAAAAATACAGAAAACTCAAATCAAAATTCAAATTCTACAGAAGAAAAAAATATAAATATAGAAGAAAAGCAACTTAGCAAAAGAGAACAATTTTTAAAAGAAAAGAGCGAAAATGTTTGAAGAATTAAAACCACATTTAGTTGAACTTAGAAAAAGATTATTTATTAGTGTAGTTGCTTTGATTTTAGCTTTTTTTGTATGTTTTGTATTTTGGAAACCAATACTGCATTTTATTTGTGTTCCACTTATGAATGTATTGCCTGAAGGCTCTGAAATTATATTTTATAAACCACAAGAGAATTTCTTCACTGCTATGCAAGTGTCTTTATTTGCAGCATTTCTTGTAGCATTGCCTATAATTTTGTGGCAAGCTTGGAAATTTGTTGAACCAGGTTTATATGAAAATGAAAAAAGATTTGTAGTGCCTTTTGTATTTAGTGCTACTATTATGTTTTTAATTGGTGCGGCGTTTTGTTATTATTTAGTAGTTCCTATTGCTTTTGATTTTTTAATCAATTTTAGCGGTGGAGAGTATAAGGCTATGCCTTCAATTTCTGAATATGTGAGCTTTTTTACAAAATTAGTAATTGCATTTGGATTAGGATATGAATTACCTGTTGCTATATTTTTCTTAGCAAAAATTGGTCTTGTAACTGAAAAAACTCTTATTAGAAATTTTAGAGTTGCTATATTAGTTATTTTTATATTTGCAGCAATTATGACCCCGCCTGATGTATTTTCGCAATTTTTAATGGCAATTCCTTTAATTGGGCTTTATGCTATTTCAATTTATATTGCTAAAGTAGTAAATCCAGCTGACCCTGATATAGATAGCGAAGATGATGAAAAAGAATTATTAGAAGATAAAAATGCTTGATAATTTACTAAGTTCTTATGATTATGATTTGCCAGAAGAATTAATAGCAAAATACCCTGCAAATCCTGCTGATAGTGCAAAACTATTAGTATATGAAAAAAATAGTGGAAAAATTACTCATAGTGTATTTTATGAATTAGCTAATTTTTTGCCTGAATGTGCTTTGATTTTTAATGATACTAAAGTATTTAAAGCTAGATTTTATGGCAATAAAATTAGTGGTGCAAAATGTGAATTATTTATAAATAAAATTCTAGCAAATGATGAGTTTTTAGTGCAAGTTAGGGGTAAAGTTAAAGAAAATGATATTTTAATTTTTCAAGATAATTTAAACGCAAAAATATTAAAGCTAAACGCAGATGGCACCAGAATTGTGAAATTTTGCAAAAACAATGAAGTTTTAAAAACCGATGAAGTTTTAACAATTAGCGAAAAAATCGGACATATTCCACTACCACCATATCTTAAAAGAATGGATAATTTAGATGATGAGATAAATTATCAAAGTGTGTTTGCTAAAAATATTGGAGCTGTTGCAGCACCTACTGCGTCATTGCATTTTACGAATAGAGTTTTAGATAGTCTAAAAGATAAAAAAAGCGCTTATATTACTTTACATGTTGGTGCAGGAACTTTTGCTAGTGTAGAATGTGAAAACATACAAGAACATAAAATGCATAGCGAATACTTTAATCTAAGCGATGAAGCAATAAAATTAATTAATAGTGATATACCTATTTTAGGGGTTGGCACAACTGCTACAAGAACAATAGAGTATTATGCAAGGACAAAAAAAAGTAGTGGTGAATGTGATTTGTTTTTAAACCCATCTAATAGGCCAATTAGACAAAATTATTTATTAACAAATTTTCATTTGCCAAAATCAACTTTAATTATGTTAGTAGCTAGTTTTATAGGTAGGCAAAATACTTTAAAACTTTATGAAGAAGCTATTAAAAATAAATATAAATTTTACTCATACGGCGATGCAATGCTTATTATTTGAAAGGAAAATATGAAAAAATTATTATTAATTTTAATCTCAACCTATCTATTTGCAGATTCTAAAATAGATTTTTCTGATAAAGATACAATACTTTTATTTGTAGTTTTAGGTGGATAAATAGTTTTATTATTAGCTTATATGTACAAGCTAAAAATGAAATTAAAAACTAAAAAAGTAAAAATGTTTAGTGTTAGCGATGAAGCAGAATTTGAAAGTGAAAGTTTTGAAAAATCATCTTTATATTTTGATTTACAAGAAGTGTTTTTATATTTTTTCAAAACGCTAAATTACGAAGCTAGTGTTAAAAATAATATATTTTTAGTTAGACAAGATATGCTATATCTAAACGATAACAATGAAAAATGTATGCCAAATAGGTATTTTTATGGAGATTATACAAATATTATCAATGCTATTTGGGCTGCTGCTGATTTGATTAATCAAAATGTAGAAAATGAAACCATATTTATTGATATTGGGATTATTAATAATATGCAAAATAGAACTCTTTTATGCGTTGATATTGGAGTTTGTGGTGTTGTTGATGATAAAAAAACTGAATTATTTAAAAGCTTTACTAATCCTAAAAAACTATCTATTTCAGAACAATTACATAAATTTAGTGGATATATGAAAAAAATTGATGGTTCTAGTTATGCCTTTAAGGATACAAATGAAAGAATTAATCACGCAATCTGTCTTAGTATTCCAATACTAATCAATGATAAAGAAAATAATTTACCAGATGTAACTCCAAAAGATAGATTAAGTGTTTTAATAGTTCATAACAATATTGACATATCAAAAACAATCACTGCAAATCTTGAAAGCTATGAAATTAACTGCGTTCAAAACCAATCAAGTAATGGTCTTTTAGAGAAAATTGAAGATGGGGTAAATTGCGCTTATAGAGCTGTTTTATTAGACGCAAATCTAATCAATACTTTTAATGAATATGATTTAAATCGTTTAGTAAAAGCACAAGATGAATATTGTTTTAAATTAATTCTCATATTAAACAACCACAAAATAACACCTAATGTTGAAAAAATTATTCAAGAAGTAGATTTTCTACCATTACCATATACAATTGATAATATTCGCTCAATTGTAAATATCATAAAAACTCAACAAGAAAAATTATTAAGCTAATTTATTAATTAGCTTAATTTTATAGTTTTAATTAATTTAGCTGGAACTCCTGCTACTATTTGAAATTCTTCAACATCTTTAGTAACCACCGCACCAGCTGCTATTATTGAGCCTTTTTTAATTTTTACTCCGCTAAGTATTGTGGCATTTGACCCAATCCAAACATTATCTTCTATTGTTATTGGCTTTAATACCATATCAGAGCGTTTAAATGGATTTATATCATGATTTATAGTAACTAATACTACATTATGCCCTATTAAAACATTATTTCCTATATAAATTCCTCCTTGGTCTTGAAATTTACAACCACTATTTATAAATACATTTTTGCCTACTGAAATATTTTTACCACAATCCGTATTAAAAGGCGGAAATAAAGTAAAACTTTTATCTACTTCTTTACCAATTAATTGAGAAAATAATTTATTTAATTCTTCTGGTTCATTATAAGTATTGTTAATTTTAAAAGTTATTTTCATAGCTTCTTTAGCTTGTTCATGCATAAGTTTATGCTCAATAGAATTTGCTTTTACATACTTAATCATAATTAATCCTTATTTTTAACATAAAACCTAGCATTAATTTTGCCATTACCTAAAAGCTTTTTTAACTCATCTTTACTAATGCCATAAATTGTTCCTAATTTAGTAAAACTCCAAGAATTATTATCATAATAAATTACTATATTATTAGCATTATATAAAATCAAATCAAGTGCTTTAGCTTGAAAATATTTATCATTAGTAGGAAGATTTTTATCAATTCTTCCTACCTTTTCAAACCCACCATAATCATTCATTAAAATATTTAAATCAGACTTTTGTAATACTTCATAAAGAGCAGTTGATGATGAATTGCTTTCTAATTTTATTTTTAATTCTTGATTATTTATTTCAACATATATTTCATCATTGCTAAATCCATTTAACATACAAAAAGCTCCTAAACCAATAAAAATACTAAAAACTTTTCTTAAGTATATGAATAATTTCATCTTTATTAAGCTCCTTATAACCACCATTTAAGATGAATACATTATTAGCAATATCTTCAATCAAGCTTTCATCTACTGATAAATCTTTTATATTCATACAAAGACCTAGCTCACTCATCCAATCTCTCATAGCAAATAGTCCTAATTTAGCTATTTCTTCATCGCTTTTATTATCTTTTATACCCCAGACATTAATAGCAAACCTTTTAAATTTCTCAATATTATAAGGCATTATGTATTCATAATACGCCAAGCTAATAGCACTTAAAGTAGCTCCGTGCGTTGCATTGGTAAAGCCACCAATTGCCTGACCTATCATATGAACCATCCAATCTCCATTTTTACCACAATGAAGCATAGTATTTAATGCTAGAGTACTTGCCCACATAATATCGCTTCTAGCCTTATAATCATTAGGATTTTTATTTGCAATTTTGCTTGATGAGATTATTGAACGCATAAGCCCTTCTGCTAAATAATCGCTCACATTATCATCTTCTTTTGAAAAATATTGCTCTAAAATATGATTAAACGCATCATAAATTCCATTTATCATTTGATATTTGCTAAGACTTAAAGTGTATTTAGGATTTAATATAGAAAACTTAGGAAATACTCTTTTATCATTAAAAACTTTTCCTATTTTTTGATGAGTTTTTTCATTTGTAATTACGCTACCACCATTCATTTCAGAGCCTGTCCCACACATTGTTAAAATACAACCTAACGAAACTACATCACAAGTTGGCTCAAGTTGATTTATAAAATACCTATCCCAATAATCATCGCTTGAGTTTATACTAACTGCTAAAGCTTTTGTATAATCACAAACAGAACCACCACCTAAAGCTAATAAAAAATCAGCTTTATGCTCTCTTGCTATCTTTACACCTGAGTTTAATTTTTCTAAAGTAGGATTTGGCATAACACCATCAATATATGCTACATTTTTGCCTAATTTATCTAGTATTTTTACAATTTGGTTAAAAATACCATTTTTATGCACCGAACCACAACCATAAACCAAAACAATATTTTTACCATATTTACTTAGTTCAAATTCTAAAGATTGCTCTACTTCATCAGTAAAATAAATCTTAGTTGGATTGTGAAAAATAAAATTATTCATAAAAAATCTCCTTGTTTTAAAAGTAAAATAATTTTATTTATTTTTAAAAGAAATATCAAATACTTATAATATATAATTAATTATAAAAATTAATTATTTCTAAGGAATATTATGGAAATTAGAGTTTTAAAATATTTTATAGAATCTGCAAAATTGCAAAACATAACTAAAGCAGCTAATAAATTAAATCTTACTCAACCAAATCTATCAAGACAATTAAAAGATTTAGAAGTAAAATTAGGGCAAAAACTTTTTATTAGAACAAATTATAAAATCATTCTCACAAAAGAAGGAGAAATGCTTTATAAAAGAGCTTGTGATATTTTAGATTTAGTTGATAAAACCGAGCAAGAATTTAAAAATTTAAAAGATTTTAATGGTGGAGATGTTTATATAGGCTGTGCTGAGTCAATTGGAATAGCCAAAATAGCAAAAACTGCTAAAAAACTACAAAATAAAAATTTTAAGTTTCATATATTTAGTGGAAACTATGAAAATGTGGTAAATAAATTACAAAATTCTTTAATAGATTTTGCCGTTGTAGTTCAAGAATTTGATATTAGCAATTTTAGTTATTTAGATTTAAATCATAGTGATACTTGGGGGATTATTATGAAAAATACTTCAAAATACGCTAAGCAAAAAGACATAAGCATAAATGATTTATTTCAAATGCCACTTATAGTATCAAGACAAGGTTTTACGCAAGAAATGCCAAATGTTTTAAGACAAAATCAAGATAAGCTAAATATAGTAGCTACTTATGATTTATTATACAATGCTGCAATTTTTGTTAAAGAAGATATTGGATACGCTTTATCTCTTGATAAATTAATTAATACTAATGATGATTTATGTTTTAAGCCTATAAACCCATTAATTACTTCTAATTTAAGGTTAATTTGGATTGATGATAAATTAAGTGATGTTGCGAGAATTTTTTTAAAAGAATTGCAAAAAGACTTAAAAAACTAATTTGAAATTCCTAAGAATTTCAAATTATATTTATTTATTTTCTTCCATAGCTCTTGCTACTTCTTCTGAACTTTGTTTGATTTTATTCATACATTCATTTGCAGTATTTGCTAACACAACACTATCATTTACTTGAGCTATGCTTTTATTTATACTCTCAACAACATTAGCACTAACATTTCTAATAGAATTAATTGTTAAAGTAATTTCATTAATTGATGTTGCAGTCCTTTCAGCAAGTTTTCTAACCTCATCAGCAACCACAGCAAAACCACGACCATGCTCGCCAGCACGAGCAGCTTCAATAGCAGCATTTAATGCTAATAAATTAGTTTGCTCTGCAATATCTTTAATAGTTTGAATAACAGATACAATCTCATCTGATTGAGTATTTAACGAATTAACCAATTCACTACTTTCATTCATAATTTCTGCTATTTCTTGGACATTTTGCACGGTTTTAGCAATAACTTTACTACCTTCATTTGTGCTTTCATCATTTTTTTGTGCTAACTCGCTTACGATTTTATTTTTATTCAAATCTCTTATTACTTGCTCACTAACATCGCTTGCGAATTTAATTACCTTATAAACCTTACCTTCGGCATTATAAACAGGATTATAACTTGCTTCTAAATATACAGGATTATTATCTTTTGTATATCTTATAAATTGACCTGATTGAAAATGTCCGCTTCTTAAATCTTCCCAAAATTTTCTATAATCACTACTTTTTACATATTCACTATCACAAAACATAGAATGATGTTTGCCTATAATTTCGCTTTTTCTGTAATTTAATGTATTTAAAAAATTATCATTTGCATCAAGTATTTCTCCGTTTGGAGTGAATTCAATTAAAGCCATAGACTTACTTGCTGCATTAATTGTGTTTTTTAAGTCCAACAATTCATTTTCGTGTTCTGTAACATCAGCAGCAAACTTAATTACTTTATAAACTTGATTTTGTTCATCTACTATTGGTAAATAATTTGCTTCTAAATAAACTACTTGACCATCTTTTGCAAATCTTTTAAACTGACCACTTTGTGGAATATTTCTTGATAATTCTTGCCAAAAGATTGAATAATCACTTGAATTAACATAATGTTTATCACAAAATATTCTATGATGCTTACCTTTTATCTCTGCTAGTGTATATTTCGTAGCTTTTAAAAAATGCTCATTTGCATCAACAATATTTCCTTTAGTATCAAATTCTATAATAGCCATTTCTTTATAAATAGCTTTTAAAATAGCTTCTTTATCTTTTAACTCGTTAATAATCTTGTCTTGTATTTCTTTATTATTTTTAAAAAACATTAAATTACTCCTAATTTTAAAAAAAGGAGCGATTATAAATAATTTTATTTAAAAAAGTATTAATAGTTTAAATTAAAGCAAATAATTAATCCAAATCAATGAAAAATTAATTTGGATTAATCTAAAAAATCAACAAATTACAATCACATTAAATTATCATCAATATATTTATCAACATATTTTTCTTTTATTGCAAATATTTCTTCTTTACAAGCAAAAAATGCTTCAACCACTTTAGGGTCAAATTGAAAACCTGAATTATCACTAATGTATTTACAAACTTCATCAAGTGGCCAAGCTTTTTTATAGCATCTATCACTTGCAAGCGCATCAAAAACATCAGCTAAAGAAACAATTCTTGCATAAATATGAATATCATCACCTTTTTTACCCATTGGATAGCCACCACCTGCATATTTTTCGTGGTGTTCGTGAGCGATGATTGCTGCTGCTTCCATAATTTTGCCTTTAAACCTATGCAACATTTCATAACCTATTTGTGCGTGTTTTTGCATAGTTTTAAATTCTTTTTCATCAAGTCTTCCAGGTTTATTTAAAATAGCATCAGGAATTCCAATCTTACCAATATCGTGAGTTGGAGCACCATAACTAATTAGCGTTACTTCTTCTTCGCTTAATCCCATTTGTCTTGCTATAGCTTCGCTTATTTTACCTACTCTTTTTACATGATTTCCTGTTTCTTCACTTTTGCTCTCAACCATTTCAGCTATTGAATAAATTAAATCTTTTTGAGCATTTAAAATATCTTCTTGGAATTTCATTCCTTCATAAATCTTACCTGAATAATCAGCTGCAATTCTTAGATAATCTAAATCATCTTTATCAAAATTGTTATTAATATCTGTAAGTTTATTTAAAGCTTGGAATACCCCAATAACTTCATGCTCACTATTTAAAATAGGCATAGCTAAAATTGATTTAGTGCTATATTTTGTTCTCTCATCATTTGAGCTATCAAAATACGGATTGCTTTTTGGATTATTTTCTAAAATAGCTTCTTTTGTCTCAATTGCACGACCTACTATTCCTTTACCAAAAGGAACTCTAATCTCACCTACTCCATCAGCGTGTAAGGTATAATATTCTTTTCTTTCATTATCAATAAACCATACACTACATCTATCAGCTTGAATGTTTTGTTTAACCATTTCGCCTAAGGTATTTAGGTTGGCTTTAGAATCAGAATTTTTAGAAATTTGAGAAAAGCATTCAAGTATGGTTTCTAGTTTTTGTTCTTGGTCTAAATTATGTCTTTTCAATACATTTATCATATCACTTTGATAATTTGTATTAAATTGCATAAATGAACCATTTTTAATAATCATTCCATAATCTTTTAAGATATTAAATTCTCTTAATTCTTCTTCTATTTTATCTTTAAAGCAATATTTAATGTGATATACATGGAAAATCACATCATCTCTTACTTGCTCTTGTATTTTTTTTAATAATTTTGGAGTTAAGTGTTTTGAATCTTGTGCTAATTTTTCTAAACTTGAATCAAAACTAACATCAGCAATTACTTGTCTTATATCAGTTCTCTTATTGATTAATTCCACTATATCATCGTGATAATAAGTATCTGAAGTAAAATATATACTATCTTTATCATAGCTTAAAATAAAGCCAAAACTACCTTCAGTGTGATAGCTCTTAACTGGCTCTATTGTTATATCATCTATTAATAATTTATCTCCTACATTAATTTCTTTATAAACTATAGCAGGACTTCCATTTGGCAATTTTATCTTTGCAAAATCAGGCCAAATTTTATTGTTAAAAAAATGCTCTTTAAGATTATCTATACTTTCTTTACTAGCATATATACAAATACTATCTTGAAGTTTTAAAAAATAATTATCAACATACAATGCAATTGCACAAATATGGTCTAAATGAGTGTGAGAAATAAAAACATGCTTTATAAAATTATCATCAGTTGGTTTTGGTAAAAATCCAGCATCAATTACACCATTTAAACTAAATTGAATGCAAGTTAAATTATCACTTAAATATTTGCTAACCGAAGAACCTTCAAAAACTATTCTATGTGTGTTAAAAATATTCATATTAATCCTTATTAAATACACTTGAAAACGCTATAAAAGGTTTGCAAGAAAAATTGGGCGTATTATAATTCAATTTTTGTTTATCAAGCCCTAACATTAATCCACCACTTTGATTTATTAAAAAATCCCCAGCAGCTAAATCCCAAGAATTGAGCCTTTCGTATCTTAAATATACATCAGCATCACCTTCTAATAAAGCACAAAACTTTAATGCAGAGCCTATATTTAATGCCGAGTATCCGTAGCTAAATGGAATTTTACTATTATTTATATCTTGTTCTTTTCTTAAAGATACTAAAGCTTTATTTGATTCTTTTCTAACTTTATTTAGGATTTCTTGATTTTTATAAACTGGCATATTTTTAGCTGAATAATACAAATTCTTATTGCAAACATCATAAATTACACCTAAAATTGGTCTTGTATCTTCAATCAAACTAATACAAACGCAAAAATTTTTTCTATTTTTTAAATAGTTATTAGTTCCATCAAGTGGGTCAATTAGCCAAAATAAAGTTTTTTTTCTTTTTTCATAATCTAAAATCTGTTCTTCAGAACATATATTAATTTTACTTTTTCCTAAAATATCAAATATGATTTCATTAGCTTTTAAATCAGCTGAACTAACTAAAGTTCCATCTGGTTTTGTATTAATTAAAGGGTATTTTATATCAATTATTTCATCTCCAGCAATTCTTGCTGCTTTTTTAGCAAGAGTTAATAACTCTTGCATTATTTTTCCTTAATCCAAGTCTGACTTCTTCCTATTAAAGAAAATCCAACATATCCTCTTAAAATTAATTTATCATCTTTAAAAGTTGCATTTGCTCTATATAATTTACCACTTTCTGGGTCAATTATATAACCACTTTTATAAGAATTTTCACCATCTTTTTTTAATTTATAAAGCAATGGCGCACCTACTATTTTCATCTTTCTAGCATCTTCTGCATAAGTAAAATAATCATAAGTTTTTTCACAAGATTTACAAAGTTCATCATCACCATATTCAAACAATTTAACAACTTTGCCAAATAATTCATTATTTTCTTCATAAATATGCCATCTAGCAGTTTTTTTACCATTTTCATCAATACTTATATAATTACCATAATCCTTAGCTAATAAACTACCTAATAATCCTAAACATAAAAATATTTTTTTCATTAAATTAAAGCCTTTTAAAATTTTTTGATTTTGGGTTTATTATATCATCACTTATATTTACAAAATCTTTATTTTTGTATGCAATAACCCCTGCTCTTGCTATCATTAAAGCATTATCAGAACAATATTTAAGCGGAGCTAATAATAATTGCATATTATTTTTTTTACAAATTTCATCTAATTTAGACCTAAGCAATAAATTAGCACTTGCACCACCAACTACGCCTAATGCTTTATAATTTTTATTATGCAAAACTATGTTTAATTTATTAATTATATGCTTACAAGCAATTCTTTGAAATGCTGCTGCTATATTTGCTTTTTGAGTATCTAAAGTATTATTTGCTATACAATCATTAATAGCTAATCTAACTTGATTTTTAATACCCGAAAATGAATACTCAAGCCTACTTTTACTTGGGATTGGTAAAGAAAACTCATAAGTATTATTGCTTTCATTTTTTGCTAATTCTTCAATAAATACCCCACCAGGATAACCAAGTCCTAGCATTTTTGCAACTTTATCAAAACTCTCTCCAAAACTATCATCACTTGTAGTTGCTATTAAATTTATATCATATTCTTTAGTAATCTCAAGTATCATAGTATGACCGCCACTTACAAGCAAAACTAAAAAATCATTCATTATTTCTTTATCTAAAAATAAAGAACAAATATGACCTTTTAAATGATTTATCGCAATTAATGGTATATTTAAAGCCACACTTAAAGCCTTAGCCATTGCAACTCCGCTTTGAAGCGATACTGATAATCCTGGCTCATTAGTAACTGCAATTGCCTTTAATTCATTTAAAAAAGGCTTGGTTTTAGCTAATATTTTAGGTAAAGCTTCAGTATGTAGCCTTGATGCAAGTTCTGGCACAACTCCACCAAACTCACTATGCTCATCTTGAGATATTTTTTCATAAAATAAACATTCATAAGTATTTACATTAATAACTGCGATGCTTGAATCATCGCAGCTACTTTCTATTGCTAAAAGTAATTCTCTCATTTTGGCTTAATCATATTTGCAGGAACTACAAATTTATCAAAATCTTCTTCACTAACTAAGCCTAATTCTAAGCAAGATTCTTTTAGGCTAATTCCTTTTTTGTGAGCATTTTTTGCAACTTTTGCTGCATTTTCATAGCCAATATGTGGATTTAATGCAGTTACTAGCATTAAAGAATTATTTAAATTATAAGTAATTTTATCAATATTTGGAGTAATTCCTATAGCACAATTATCATTAAAACTAATCATACCATCAGCTAATAATCTTAAACTTTGTAAGAAATTATAAATAATCACAGGCTTAAATACATTTAGCTCAAAATTACCTTGAGAAGCTGCAAAACCAATTGCCGCATCATTTCCCATTACTTGAACGCTAAGCATTGTTAAAGCTTCACTTTGAGTAGGATTTACTTTACCTGGCATAATTGAGCTACCTGGCTCATTTTCAGGAATACTAAGCTCTCCTAAACCACATCTAGGACCACTTGCAAGCCATCTAATATCGTTTGCTATTTTCATTAAATTTGCTGCAAGAGCTTTAAATGCTCCGTGTAAAAATACTAAAGCATCGTGGCTTGTAAGTCCATGGAATTTGTTTGGGCTACTTATAAATTTAGTGCCTAAAAGTTCGCTTAATTTTGCTGATACTTTTTCACTAAGTTCTGGATGAGCATTAATTCCAGTTCCAACAGCTGTTCCGCCAATTGTTAGCTCTCTTACATCTTCAAGTGCTTTTAAAATATGTCTTTTTGAGCTTTGCAACATATATACATATCCACTAAATTCTTGACCTAAAGTAAGTGGGGTTGCATCTTGCAAGTGAGTTCTTCCGATTTTAATTATATTTTCAAATTCTTTTGCTTTTTTATCTAGTGTTTTTTCTAGAATTTCTAATGCAGGAATTAAAGTCCTTTCAGTTTCTAAAACTGCAACTATATGCATTGCAGTTGGGAATGTGTCATTTGAGCTTTGGCTCATATTTACATGGTCGTTTGGATGGACTATTTTTTCTTTAGTAAAATCCATTCCACTAAGTTTAGTAGCAAGATTTGCTATAACTTCATTTAGGTTCATATTTGTTTGTGTGCCTGAACCTGTTTGCCATATAGCAAGTGGAAATTCATCATTATGTTTATTAGCTAAAATCTCATCACAAGCTTTAATAATTGCATCTTTTTTTACATTGTCTAATTTGCCTAAATCATTATTTACTAAGGCTAAAGACTTCTTAAGATGCGCAAAAGCGTGGATTAATTCTACAGGCATTTTTTCTGTGCCAATTTTGAAATTCTCTAAACTTCTTTGTGTTTGTGCTGCCCACAATTTATCTGCAGGAACTTTAACTTCACCCATTGTATCGTGTTCTATACGAAAACTCATTTTATCTCCTTTTATTTGTAGTTTTTAATTAAATCAAATGTTGTGTTTTTAATAATATCTATTGTGCTAATCTCACATCTTTCATAAATACTATGTGGGCTTAGGATATTTGGACCTATTGAAGCACATAATAATTCATTTTGCTTAGTTTTTAGCACTCCGCACTCAAGCCCTGCATGAATACTACTCATACTAGCTTTTGGATTATATTTTTGTAAAGAATTAAGCACTGCATAAGTAAAATCATTTGGTATAGGCTCCCAAGGCTCATCTTTAGCAAGTAGTTTTGCTTCGTAATTATTAAAATGTGCTTTGGTTTTATAAAAGACTTCATCTAAATCTGCTGAATTATCGCTTCTTGCAAATAATTCAAGCTTTAATTCATCATTATTTTGACTAATGATTGCTAGATTTACGCTAGTTTTTACTATATTTAAATCCCTTGAATAAGACCAAACTCCGTGTTTATAACTAGAAATTAGACTTAAAATATCTTCTTGAATTACTTTTTCACCTTTACTCTCAAGCTTGGTTATTTCAATATTTTCACTAGATTTAAGTTCAGTGTCGCTATAAAAAATAGCCTTAGCATTTACACTTATACTATTAGTTCTTTCTCCGCCACTAAAGCTTACTAATTCAGCATCGTTTTTATATAAAAATAAAGCTAAATCACTAATAGCACTAGGAATGTTTTTAATAATATCAATCCCACTATGACCGCCTTTATAGCCTTTAGTATGAGCTTCATATAAATATTTTTTACTAGGGTTTTTATAATTTAGCTTAATATTTACATTCATCATTAAACTCGCCGCACAACCAATTATTACTCTATCTACACACTCGCTATCAAGATTTAATAAGTGTTGTGAACTAATTTTTAGCTCTAAATTATTTGCACCTATAAGCCCTACTTCTTCATTAGCAGTAAATAAACATTCAAGGTCGCTAAACTCATTCATAGCTTCCATCATAATGGCAATTCCTATACCATTATCAGCACCTAAGGTTGAATTATTTGCCTTAATAAATCCATCACTTTCTATTATATTTATATTAGGTGCATCTCCAACACAAACCATATCATAATGACTTTGCAAGCATATATTAGGATTTCCCTTTTTGCATAAAATATTTTCAGCCTTATCAACTAATACTTCAAAACCTTTTGATTTTGCATAATTAATTAAAAAATCTTTTAATTTAACTGCATCAAAACTACAATGCGGAATTGCTGCAATTTGTTTAAAGTTTTCTAAAACTCCCATTCTTTCTCCTTATTTTTAAGCAAACATTAGATTTTAAAGTTTAATAAAGAGTAAGATTTGTGTGTAATTTTGTAATTTATTTTAAAGTGTGTAAATTCGTAATATTTTTGTAGAATTTAATTCAAATTCTAAAAAGAATTTGAATTAAAAATTTATAGACCTTTAAATCCAAATAATTTATATTGCCATTTTAATTCTGTGATTTTTTTAAGAACTTTTGCTAAAAATCCACTAAAATCTTTGCCTTGAATACTTGCAACGGCATATTTTTCACTAAGAGAACAAACGCTTCCTTGGTCTTTATAAATAAATGTTTCTTTAAATTCTTCATTATTTAATCTAGCACTTAAACTTCTTGCTAAATAATTACCTTGCTTGCAAGCTATTTGAGCTGTTGGAGCAAATGGTCTATCATTATTCATAATTAAAGAACAATCTCCTAAAATATAGCAATTTGAATAATTTGGCGCTTGTAAAAACTCATTAACTAATATTCTATTATTTTTGTTTTCAAATACACTATTTTTAATAACTTCATTTCCCTTAACGCCAGCTGTAAAGATTATATTTTTTGAATCTATATAAGTATCTTCATTGTTTAAATACAATCTATCCCCAACTTTTTTAATAATTTTATGAGATGTTAAAACTTTTACACCTAATTTTTCAAGATAATTTCTTGCTATTTTTGCCAAATCTTTATTATACATAGGCAAAATTTCATCCATAGCTTCAACTATGCTAATTTTTGCATCAATTCCTTTGCTTTTGCAAACTTGAGCTATAGAAGCACATAATTCAACACCACTAAATCCAGCTCCACAAATTACAATATTTTTATAAATACTTTCAGATTTTTCTAAATTAGAATAAATAATTTCTTTAGTTTTTAAAGCGTCTTCATAAGTTCCGATTTCATAAGCTTCATCAAGCCCTTCTATACCAAAAGTATTTTTATTAGCACCTAAACCTACATAAATCTCATCAAAATCATAATCAGTATTTTTGCAATATAATTTATTTCCTTCAATTTTAATAGCACTATCTTGAATAATTACAATTTCGCTAGGAATTATATCTTTTAAAGGAATTTTGATATTTTTTTCACTCTCATTTGCTGCAATTTTATGTAATTCTGTAGTTTTATAATGATATGAATTATTATTAATTAGTAAAAATTCAGCCTTTGTTAAATCTTCCTTGCTTAGACTTTTAATTAAAGATAAGTTCGCATATCCAGCACCTAAAAAAATTATTTTTTTCATAACACCCCTTTTTATTG
>NZ_JAHCZC010000361.1:0-223 GCF_018501135.1 Campylobacter sp. 2018MI13
GCCCGTACCGTAAACCGACACAGGTGGGTGGGATGAGTATTCTAAGGCGCGTGGAAGAACTCTCTTTAAGGAACTCTGCAAAATAGCACCGTATCGTCGGTATAAGGTGTGGTTAGCCTTGTATTAGGATTTACTCCGAAGGCAAGGAAACTTACAACAAAGAGTCCCTCCCGACTGTTTACCAAAAACACAGCACTCTGCTAACACGTAAGTGGATGTATAG
>NZ_JAHCZC010000362.1:0-223 GCF_018501135.1 Campylobacter sp. 2018MI13
CTTCGTTTCGGGTCTGCAGCATCTGACTTATCGCCCTATTAAGACTCGCTTTCGCTACGGCTTCACGTTAGCTTAACCTTGCCAGACACCACAACGCGCAGGCTCATTATGCAAAAGGCAGTCCATCTCCCTGTATTGCTACATAGGGCTCTGAATGATTGTAAGCAAATGGTTTCAGGTTCTATTTCACTCTGATCACCTCAGTTCTTTTCACCTTTCCCTC
>NZ_JAHCZC010000363.1:0-219 GCF_018501135.1 Campylobacter sp. 2018MI13
TTCCTTTATTAGAACATTTTAAAGTTACTCCGTTATCAACTCCTTCAGGAATAGTTACTTCTAATTCTTCTTTTTTATTTTCTTTTCCACTCCCTTGACAAGATGAACATTTATCTTTTACTACTTTACCTTTACCGCCACACACATCACAAGTGCTAACCATTTGGAAAAAGCCTTTTCTAATAGCTATTTTGCCCTTGCCATTACATCTTGAGCAAG
>NZ_JAHCZC010000364.1:0-219 GCF_018501135.1 Campylobacter sp. 2018MI13
TTCCTTTATTAGAACATTTTAAAGTTACTCCGTTATCAACTCCTTCAGGAATAGTTACTTCTAATTCTTCTTTTTTATTTTCTTTTCCACTACCTTGACAAGATGAACATTTATCTTTTACTACTTTCCCTTTACCGCCACACACATCACAAGTGCTAACCATTTGGAAAAAGCCTTTTCTAATAGCTATTTTGCCCTTGCCATTACATCTTGAGCAAG
>NZ_JAHCZC010000365.1:0-219 GCF_018501135.1 Campylobacter sp. 2018MI13
TTCCTTTATTAGAACATTTTAAAGTTACTCCGTTATCAACTCCTTCAGGAATAGTTACTTCTAATTCTTCTTTTTTATTTTCTTTTCCACTCCCTTGACAAGATGAACATTTATCTTTTACTACTTTCCCTTTACCGCCACACACATCACAAGTGCTAACCATTTGGAAAAAGCCTTTTCTAATAGCTATTTTGCCCTTGCCATTACATCTTGAGCAAG
>NZ_JAHCZC010000366.1:0-215 GCF_018501135.1 Campylobacter sp. 2018MI13
AACTGAAAGGCTTTCTGAAGTCTTCGGATGGAAGGAAGAATTGCTGATGCCGTCGAGCCAAGAAAAGTTTCTAAGTTTAGATAATGTTGCCCGTACCGTAAACCGACACAGGTGGGTGGGATGAGTAGTCTAAGGCGCGTGGAAGAACTCTCTTTAAGGAACTCTGCAAAATAGCACCGTATCTTCGGTATAAGGTGTGGTTAGCCTTGTATTAG
>NZ_JAHCZC010000367.1:0-212 GCF_018501135.1 Campylobacter sp. 2018MI13
GCAAGGAAACTTACAACAAAGAGTCCCTCCCGACTGTTTACCAAAAACACAGCACTCTGCTAACACGTAAGTGGATGTATAGGGCGTGACGCCTGCCCGGTGCTCGAAGGTTAATTGATGGGGTCAGCAGCAATGCGAAGCTCTTGATCGAAGCCCGAGTAAACGGCGGCCGTAACTATAACGGTCCTAAGGTAGCGAAATTCCTTGTCGGT
>NZ_JAHCZC010000368.1:0-212 GCF_018501135.1 Campylobacter sp. 2018MI13
GCAAGGAAACTTACAACAAAGAGTCCCTCCCGACTGTTTACCAAAAACACAGCACTCTGCTAACACGTAAGTGGATGTATAGGGAGTGACGCCTGCCCGGTGCTCGAAGGTTAATTGATGGGGTCAGCAGCAATGCGAAGCTCTTGATCGAAGCCCGAGTAAACGGCGGCCGTAACTATAACGGTCCTAAGGTAGCGAAATTCCTTGTCGGT
>NZ_JAHCZC010000369.1:0-211 GCF_018501135.1 Campylobacter sp. 2018MI13
GAAGAAGATAAAACTGAAGATGTTGTAACTCCAGAAGTTAAACATGAAGATAAACCTGAAAACACTGAAGACAATAAACAACCTGAAGAAGATAAAACTGAAGATGTTGTAACTCCAGAAGTTAAACATGAAGATAAACCTGAAAACACTGAAGACAATAAACAACCTGAAGAAGATAAAACTGAAGATGTTGTAACTCCAGAAGTTAAAC
>NZ_JAHCZC010000370.1:0-210 GCF_018501135.1 Campylobacter sp. 2018MI13
TCTTCTTTTTCCTTAGTATATGAGTTATATAACATTACTTGCATTTCATCTCCATCTATAAATTGAAATGAATTTTTATCAAAAAATCTTTTTTCAAAAAATACTAGATTATTGTTAAATTCATTAACTTCTTTTAATTCTAAACTATCTAAAGTTTTAAGAGATTTAACTTCATCAATGCTATTATAATTTTGCACTTCATATATTTTT
>NZ_JAHCZC010000039.1:0-16589 GCF_018501135.1 Campylobacter sp. 2018MI13
TCATTAAATAAAATTAAACGAAAATTAATTATTTAAAAAGGAGATTTAATGCAAGTTAATTTATCTAATATTTATAATAATACTTATCATAAAATGGGCGAGAGTTTTGGTGGAGTAAAGAGTGAAAGCGAATTAAAACAAATTGATGAAAATATCAAAAATAATAAAATTGATGATATAAAAACAGGCAATAATAGTGGCAATAAAATCTATTTTGAAAGTAAAAATGGCATAAGTTCTGCAAGTATTAGTGATGAGAGTTTAGATAAATTAAAAAGCCATTTTGATAGCAAAGACTTTTATAAGCGTGAAGATGGCAGTATTATTTTAAATGGTAATGCAGAAAAATATATAAGTGGTTGGTTTAGTGATATTGCTTATGCTAGGGGATATGTAGCTGCTAATAAAAACAATAATGATTTTTTAAATAAAGATGAATTATTAGAGCTTAATGTAGTAGCTAAGTTTAGTTTAGATGGAACAAATCCGCAAAATTATCAAAGCTATCAAAAAATTGAGCGTTTTTTAGCTGATAATACTACGATTTTAGATTCTGTGCCTAAAAATATTGATGAAGCATTAAATCAAACAATATTATCAAATAGTGATTTTGATGATACGATAACTTTAGGTGAGAGCGAAGAATTTGCAGCTAATAAAAATCCACAAAACCTAAACACACAAAATACAAGCACTCAAAATGTAAATCTAGCATCAAATGAAATAAAAAGCACTAATGTTGATGATGAAGAAGCAAAGAAAAAGCAAGAAATCGCAAACGCACTATCAAGCCTAACAAGGATTAAAAACACAATTAATACAAACGGAGTAAAAGCACTTAGTAAGGCTGATTTAGATAAACTTGAAATCTTAAACATTGACCCAAATTCATTGCAAAATCCTCAACTTTTAGAGCAATTTAACAAAGCTAATGATAAAGCTAACGAGCATTACGCTAATTTTTTAAATGTTGATAAGACTTATATAGATGAGAAAATGGCAAAAAGTGATGAGTTTTTAGGTGATTTTACTCACGATAGTGCTGATATAGTAAAAGATTTGCTAAAGAATAAAACGCTAGATAAATTAGCATAAATTAATATGATTTAATTCAAATTCAATTTTAGAATTTGAATTAAGTATTTTTTAAATAATATTTATATGAAGACTTTTTAAAATCTCTAAAGCCTTTTGGTGCAAGTCTTCATCATAACTAGCGGTTGCGTTTTTATCTATAAAAATATTTGCATTAGGAAGTGCAGATTTTGCAATTACTGCATTTGATAAGACACAAATATTACTTACAAGTCCAACTATTTCAATATTTTTATAGTTTTTATTGCTTAGATAATTTCCAAGTTCAATTGAGCCAAAAGTATTTTTATAAAAGCATAAATGATTTTTAGAAAACTCATTTAATTTTCCATAAATTTCTATCCCATTTGTGCCTTTAATACAATGTTTAATAGGTAGATTTTGCCCTTCTATAGTGTCTAAATAATCATCATTATGTGTATCAATAGTAAAGATTATCTCATCATTGTTTTTAAGATATTTTTCATATTTTTCTAAGATGATATTTTCTAAATTCTGTGCTTTTAAAAATCCTAAAGAGCCTGTTACAAAATCATTTTGAAAATCTACTATTATTAAAAGATTTTTCATGAATTTCTTAAGCTTTCATATTCGTTTGGAATTAGATTAAGCCTTACATCACAAGGACTAAAGCCAACTCGCTCACCTAATTTAAACAATACTTCAAGTGATTTTATTTGCTCATCTTTTAAGCTAATACTATCATCGTTTGCATAAAGACTTAGATATTTATTAAGCTCATCTTCATTTACTCTCACTTCGTTTTTGCCAAGCAATATACGACTTAATAAAGCTTTATTTTGAGTAGCGACTTTTACTGCACGAGTTAGCTCATTTTCAATTTTAATTGCATCACTTAGCATTAAAGAGCGGCGTATTGCCATTCCACCAAGTGGTAAGGTAAGCACTTCGCCACATTCAGCCTTGCAAAACTCCGCCCAAATATCCCAAATCTCACGCTCAACTCTTAATTTATCACTAAAATTAAGAATACTCTCATGTATTAACACCCCAGCATCTACACTACCATCTAAAACAGCTTTTTCTATATCTAAAAAGTTCATATAAGTAATTCTTGCATTAGGATATGCTAGTTTAAAAATTAAAGCATTTGTGGTATTTTCCCCACTTAAAGCCACTTTAAAATTAGGTTTTAAAACCTTATCTTTTAGAGTGATGAGTTTTGGACCATAGCCATTGCCAAAACTAGTAGCACATTTTAGCAAGGCATATTCGCTTTGAATTTTAGGATACACAGCAAAAGAAATTGCACAAACATCATAAATATTATTTAAACTTGCTTTATTTAGCGTTTCTATATCATCAGCAACGCTAGTATAATTAAACTCCGAACTTATCCAACCATAGCGAATTGCCGCATACATAAAAATATCATCAGCATCAGGGCTATGAGCTAGGCTAATTTGCTTCATTTAAGCAACCTTTGAAAATGAATTTATGCTCTTCGGGTAAAGCTTCATAAATATTGTAAGCTAGCTCTCTAATCTCTTTAAGTGCAGCTTTACTAGTTCTAAGAGTTAAGAAATTTTGTAAAGCTCTTGCATTTATACTCCAAGTAAGCTCGGTTTTATAACATTCTGGCAAGGCATATTTGGCAATATCTTGTGTCATTCCTTCGGTATTTAAAATAATTCTTAGTTTTTCTAAAGCACAAATACTAGCATTATCAACCAAGCGATTTCCAGTTAGCACAATATATTTTTGTGCATTAGCAAAATCAAATTCCTTAAACTCACTTTCATTTCTTAGTTCTTTTAGAGTATATCTAGTGCTTTTTACTGATAAACTTGCGTGGCGATGTCTTGCTAATTCTTGCAAACAAGCTCTTGAAATGCCTTGAATATAAAAATTATAATTTAAATGTTCAAGCGTGCTAGAGTGCTTATAAATATTTCCGATACGATTTATTAGTTCGCAGTCTTTTTCTCCTCCGTTATCGCCTTTATCAAAGCTTTGCCAACAAGTTCTCATAGCGTGAGAACAGATATTTAGTGGGGTGTAATTAAGTAGTGTAATTCTCATTATTTGCCTTTAATTTGATTTTTTTCATTATAGTTTTTTTATATAAATCTTAAGGAAACTTCAATGAATATGCTAAAAATCTCAATTTTAAGTATTTCCTTAGCAACCGTTACAGGTGGAGCTGCCGTTGCACCTGCTTTAGGACTTATTGCTAAGCATTTTTCAAATGATAGTGAATTACTTATTAAATTAATTATTACTTTACCTTCACTTTTTATTATCTTTTCAAGCTTAATTTTTGCAAAATTAGCAAATTATTTAAGCGTTAAGCAACTTGCTTTTATAGGCTTTACTTTATTTATAATAGGTGGAGTTGCTCCGTTTTTCTTAGATGACATAATTCAGGTTTTGGTGTTTAGAGCGATTTTAGGCTTAGGCACTGGCTTTTTAATGCCATTAAGCGTTTCTTTACTTGGCTTTTTATTTAAAAAAGAAGAGCAAGGAAAACTAATGGGACTTAGTGCAATGTGTAATCAATTAGGAGCAGTTATTACCGTTAGTTTTTCTGGTTTTTTAGCGTCAATTTCTTGGCAATATAGCTTTTTAATATATCTTTTTGCTTTGGTTTTATTTGTTTTAAATATGATTTTTTTACCTAATATAAAAATAGCGGAGAAGAAAAAGAAAATAGATTTAAGAAATATAAAAAATCTTAGTGGAATTTATATTAATTTATTTTTAGTCCAAGTTTTGTTTTTTAATTTTACGAATAATTTTTCAATAATTTATCAAAAAGAGCAAATTATTAGCGCAAGTTTTATTGGTGTAATTATGGGATTTAATGGCTTGTTTGGTGCAATTGCTTCTATGAATTTACATAAAGTTGTCAAAAAAATTAGAACAAAAATCAAAATCTTAGGAGCATTTATTTATATTTTAGCCTTTTTACTTTTTGCTATAAGATTTAGCGAACATATAGAAATCGCAGGAATTAATTTAATGCTAATAATAGGAATAATTGCAGCTATTTTAAATGGTCTTGCAGTTGGCTTTAGCTTACCATTTTTGTTTTCACAAATTAGCACTAGAAGTAAAAAACAAAACCTAGCTACAAATATGGCATTAGCTAGTATTGCGACATTTAGCGGACAATTTTCTAGTCCATTAATAGATGAATTATTAGAACATATTTTCAATCTTCATCATCCAAGAGACGCATTTTTAATAGCTATGTTTATTGCAATATTCTTATTTATTTATAATCTTAGGTTAAAAATCAAATTAAGAAATTAAAAAAAGGAAAGGTATGGCAAAAGCAAAAGAAACAGCAGTAATTGAAGATAAGGCAAAAGCCCTTGAAGCTGCATTAAAAGGCATTAATAAAGCTTGTGGAGAAGGTGCTATTGTTAGATTTGGAGATAAGCCTATTGTAAAGGCTGAGCCAATTTCTACAGGCTCACTTGGGCTAGATATTGCACTTGGAATTGGTGGAGTTCCTAAAGGAAGAATAGTAGAGATTTATGGACCAGAAAGTAGTGGTAAGACAACGCTAACACTTCAAATCGTAGCTCAAGCTCAAAAGATGGGTTATACTTGTGCTTTTATTGACGCTGAACACGCACTTGACCCTGTGTATGCTAAGAATTTAGGCGTAAATATTGATGATGTTTTAGTATCTCAACCAAGTTGCGGAGAAGAAGCATTAGAGATTGTAGAACGCTTAGCAAGTAGTGGAGCGGTAGAGCTTATAGTAGTAGATAGTGTTGCTGCACTTACTCCTAAGGCTGAAATTGATGGAGAGATGGGAGATACTCATGTAGGTCTTCAAGCAAGACTTATGAGCCAAGCTTTAAGAAAACTTACTTCAGTAGTTAGCAAGATGAACTCAATGGTAATTTTCATAAATCAAATTCGTATGAAAATAGGTCAAACAGGTTATGGAAGCCCAGAGACAACAACGGGTGGAAATGCACTTAAGTTCTATGCAAGTGTAAGAATTGATATTAGAAAAACCGCTACATTAAAACAAGGCGAAGAGCCTATTGGAAATAGAACAAAAGCAAAAATAGTTAAAAATAAAGTTGCACCTCCATTTAAAACAGCAGAATTTGATATTATGTATGGAGAAGGCATTAGCTACGAAGGCGAATTAATTGATTATGGTATTAAGCTTGATATTGTAGATAAAAGTGGTGCTTGGCTTAGCTATGGTGGTAATAAACTAGGTCAAGGTAGAGAAAATGCTAAAATTTTCTTAAAAGAAAACAAAGAAATAGCAAATGAAATTGCAGAAAAAATTAAAGCTAGTATAGGCGATGATATTACATTAGAAGGAGAAGTTGGTGAAAATAGCGAAGATTGATGCACTTGAAGTGCTAGATAGTAGGGGTAATCCTAGCGTTAAGGTTAAGGTAGTTTTAGAAAATGGTATTAGTGGTGAAGCAATAGTTCCAAGTGGTGCTAGCACAGGGATTAATGAGGCTTTAGAATTAAGAGATGGTGGGAGCTATTTCTTCGGTAAAAGCGTAAGTAAAGCAGTAAATAATGCTAAGCATGTTGCAGCTGGACTTATAGGTAAATGCGTATTTAATCAAAGAGAAATTGATGAGCATTTATTAGCAGTTGATGGCACGAGTAATTATTCTAGCTTAGGTGCTAATGCAGTTTTAGGAATTTCAATGGCAGTTGCAAAAGCAGGAGCAAATGCTAGTAATTTACCATTATATAGATATTTATGTGGAGAGTTTAACGCACTTCCTACACCTATGCTAAATGTATTAAATGGTGGAGCTCATGCTGATAATAATATAGATATTCAAGAGTTTATGTTGCTTCCAACGGGTTTTGATACTTTTAAAGAAAAATTATTCTCAAGTGCAATTACTTATCATACTTTAAAAGATATTTTAAAGAAAAAAGGCTTAAGCACAGCATTAGGAGATGAAGGTGGATTTGCACCTAATTTAAGAAGCAATGAAGAAGCTATTGAATTATTGTTAGAAGCTATTAATAAAGCAGGTTTTAGTGGCAAAATCAATCTAGCATTAGATGTTGCAGCAAGTGAGCTTTATAGTGATGGAAAATATGATTATGAGGGCAAAAAGCTAAGCAGCGATGAGATGATTAATGAGTATGAAAAATTATTAAAATATCCTATTTTAAGCATAGAAGATGCACTTGCAGAGCAAGATTATGAAGGCTGGGTTAATTTAACTAAAAAAATCGGCTCAAGAACACAATTAGTAGGAGATGATTTATTTGTAACTAATGTTAAATTATTACAAAAAGGCATAGATGAAGGTATGGCAAATGCGATTTTAATCAAGCCTAATCAAATCGGCTCAATCTCTCAAACAATAGACGCTATTAAACTAGCTCACGCAAATGGCTATAATACTATAATGAGCCATAGAAGTGGGGAGAGTGAAGATAATTTCATAGCTGATTTTTCATTAGTTTGCAAGTATATTAAAACAGGTGCTCCTGCAAGGGGAGAAAGAACAGCTAAATATAATAGATTGCTTGAAATTGAAGCAGGATTTTAATGCAAGAATTATTAGACAATCATAATTATAAAAAGTCTAATTTAAAGATTTTTACAAAGGGCATTTTAGAAATTGCCCTTTATGTATTTATTTTATTTTTTGGGCTTTTTGCAATATTGTTTTCTAAATCATCAATAGAGACAACTATGATGCTAGATGCAAGGATAGAAAAGCTAAAAAATCAAATATACGAGCTTAATAAAACCAATGCACAATTGCAAAAAGATTATTTTGAATTGCTAAGCATTCAAGGCGATTATGATAATTGATTTTTCAAAATACTCAAGCGTAAAAATCGGCGCAAATTGTGAAGTAAAAGTAATTGATGAGATGATTAAACACGATTATTTAGTCATTGGAAATGCTAGTAATTTGCTAATCAATCAGCCTAAAAATCTTGCAATTTTAGGCAAAAAATACGAATATATTAAAGAATATAATGATTATTTAGAAATAGGGGCTAGAACTAGCTCATATAAATTATTTAATTATTGTAAGAAAAACAATCTAACAGGTTTAGAATTCTTATCGCACCTACCAGGACAAATGGGCGGCATTACTAAAATGAATGCAGGAATGAAAGAATTTGAAATAAAAAATTATATTTTAGAAGTAAATGTTGATAATGAATGGATTAAGCCAAATTTTACTTATAGAAATAGTGATATAAAAGGCACAATTTATGCTATTAGGCTTAGATTAAACAAAGGTTTTAGCCTTGAATTAGTAGAGCAATTTAGCAAAATGCGAGAAAATCAGCCAAAAGGTGCTAGTTTTGGTAGTATTTTTAAAAACCCACAAGGCTTTAGCGCAGGAGCATTGATTGATAAAGCAGGGCTTAAAGGCAAGGTAAAAGGCGGTGCAAAGATTAGCGAAATGCACGCAAATTTCTTAATAAATTTTAATAAAGCTAGTTTTGAAGACGCATTGTATTTGATAAATCTAGCACAAGATGAGGTTTTGAAGCAATTTAATATACTTTTAGAACCTGAAGTTCTTATTTTAAATTAAATTCCAATATAAAAATATTTCAAAAAATTTTTAATTTATTTACTTTTGTTAATGGGGGGGGGTATTATAATCATTATCAATTTAAAAATTTAATAAATTATTTATATTCTAAGGAATTTGTTTTGAATATTTTCAAAATTATCATATTTGTATTGATTTTAGTAGGTTTATTGACATTTACGGCTTATTCTATTTTGCTTAGTTTTGAAATTATTTAAAGCTTTTATCTTATTGATTTGGGCAATTAACCCTAAAATATCATTAAAATTAATATTTTTATTAAAAATATACAAATAATTTTTAATTTCCTTGCATTTTGCTATCTTTTAGGTTATTATTTTGGCTTATTTTTTAAAAAGGAGATTATTATGAGGAGTTTACTTTGGCTCAGCTAGGAGCACTTTTTCTAAAGTAGGTTTTGTTTTAGCCCTTGCGGGTGGTGCTGTTGGACTTGGAAATGCGTGGAAATTTCCTACAATGGTTGGGACTAATGGTGGTTCTGCCTTTGTTTTACTTTATTTATTCTTATGTTTAACCTTAGGTTTATCTTTATTTTTAGCAGAAATTGCATTAGGAAAAATTACTAAAAGTGATTTAGCTACAAGTTATTTTACCCTTGCTAGATTTAAGCCAAAATTATGCAAAATGGGTGGAGTTTTTATGCTTACTGGCATACTTGTATTATCGTTTTATTTAGTGGTTTTATCTTTAGTATTTCACTATATATTTTTAAGTTTTTCTTTACCTAATACCTTAGATGAAGCAGGAGCGCTTTTTAATAATGCAATAGGCGAGAATTTATTTATTAGCATAATTTGCTTTAGTGTTTGCTTTTTTATGACTATTTATATAGTTAGTCGCGGGATAATTAATGGGATTGAGAAATTAAATGTGATTTTAATGCCTGCATTATTTGTAATACTTTTATTAATGCTAGGTTTTAGCTTTACTCAAGATGGATTTTTAGATGCGTGTGAGTTTTTATTTAAACCTGACTTTTCTAAATTAGGGCTTAATTCTTTGCTTGATGCTTTAGGACTTAGTCTTTTTACTTTATGTCTTGGGATAGGTTGTATTAGCACTTATGCTGCTAGTTTAGATGAAAAAACTAATATTTTAAAATCAAGTTTATTTGTAGTGTTTATAAATCTTTTAATAGGTCTTATGATGGGACTTATTGTTTTTACTTTTGTATTTAAATTCGGAGCAAATCCTAATGAGAGTGGAGCAGGACTTGTATTTGTTAGCCTTGCTACTTTATTTTCAAAATTTGGTTTTCTAGGCGAAATTTTATCATTTAGCTTTTTTATAGCTTTATTTTTTGCAGGAATTACGAGTGCTGTTTCTATGATTGAACCATTTACTTTTTATCTTGAAAATAAAATGAGTAGAAAAAAAGCTTTGATTATTATTGGAATTTTTGTTTATATAATAGGTATTTTAGCTCTTCTTGGAATGGCTAATAAGCTTAGCTTTAATACTTTTAATGCTTTAGATTTTTTCACAAGTAATATAATGCTTCCTTTAGGAGTGTTGTTTTCTAGTATTTATGCTGGATTTTTAATGAAAAGATATTCATTCTTTAAAATCTTTTTACCTATATTTGGCAAAAATTTAACTAAGTTTTATTTTATTTTTTTAAGATTTGTAACACCAATTATAATAATTTTGATATTAATTAATAATTTTTACCCCTTAGGAAGTTTTTTAAAGTAGAATTAGGCAATTTTTATTTACAGGAGTTAAAAATGTTAGAAGATTTAGGCATAAAGCCGGAGAAGATTTTTTACAATTTAAGTTATGATGAGTTAAGAGCTCACGAGTTAGAGTGCCGTGAAGGTGAAGTTTGTCAAAATGACACATTTGCAGTTGATACAGGTATTTTTACGGGTAGAAGCCCTAAGGATAAGTATTTTGTAAATTCTCATCCATCAAGTGAAAATATAGCGTGGGGCAATGTAAATAGGGCTTGCACTAAAGATATTTTTGATGATAATTTAAGAAGAGCAAAAGAATATTTAAATGGCAAAAAGCTTTATGTTATGGATGTATTTTGTGGAGCTAGCCTTGATAGTAGAAAAAAAATAAGATTTATAACAGAAATTGCGTGGCAAGCACATTTTGTTAAAAATATGTTTATTCGCCCAAGTGATGAAGAACTTAAAGACTTCAAACCTGATTTTGTAATCATAAATGCGTGCAAATTAAAAAATGAAATGTATAAATATCAAGATTTAAATAGCGATGTATTCGTAGGATTTGATATAGAAAATAACATAGGATTAATTCTTGGCACTTGGTATGGTGGCGAGATGAAAAAAGGTGTGTTTTCTATGATGAATTACTGGCTGCCTTTACAAGGTAAGATGAGTATGCATTGTAGTGCGAATGTTGGTAAAGATGGAGATGTTTGCTTATTCTTTGGTCTTAGTGGCACAGGTAAAACTACTCTTAGCACAGACGCAAATCGTGCTTTAATAGGTGATGATGAGCATGGTTGGGATGATAATGGTGTGTTTAACTACGAAGGAGGTTGCTATGCAAAATGTATTAATCTTGACCCAAATAGTGAGCCTGAAATTTACGCAGCGATTAAGAGAAATGCTTTACTTGAAAATGTAGTTATAACTTGCACTAAAGAAGTTGATTTTTGTGATGCTAGTAAGACAGAAAACACTCGTGTAAGCTATCCAATAGAGCATATTGAAAATCACGAACCAAGCTTAAAAGCAGGTCATCCATCTAATATAATTTTCTTATGTGCTGATGCTTTTGGTGTTTTACCTCCTGTATCAAAACTAAACAACACTCAAGCAATGTATTATTTTTTAAGTGGATATACTGCAAAAGTTGCAGGAACTGAGCGTGGTATAAAAGAGCCTGTTGCTACATTTTCTGCTTGTTTTGGCGAACCATTTATGCCGCTTAGTCCTAGTGTTTATGCGAAATTATTGGGTGAAAAGATTAAAAAACACAATGTAAATGTATATTTAGTAAATACCGGTTGGAGCGGTGGAAGTTATGGCGTTGGTAAAAGAATGAGTATAAAAGCGACTAGGTCTTGCATTAACGCTATTTTAGATGGCTCTATTCAAAATTGTGAATATTACAATTATGATGTATTTAATTTAGCAGTGCCAAAGAGTTTAGATGGGGTTGATGAAAGATTATTAAATCCTATTAAAACTTGGGAAAATGAAGCTGATTTCATAGCTACAAGAGATAAATTAGCAAAAATGTTTATAGAGAATTTCAAAAGATACGGCGATAAGGCTAATGAGTTTTTAGACGCTAGTCCTAAGCTATGAGCCTAGATAGTTTTTTACAATTTAAAATAAACAAAGATGGTTTAAAACCAAGAAAACTAGATACCTTACCACGATTTGCCCTAATTTATGGGGCAATTTCTAGTGGTAAAAAATCTTTAGCATTTTATAATTTAGATGAATTTACTTATATTAATATGAGTGATTTAAGATTTATAAATGCTGATTTTAAAAGCTTCATAGAAAAAAATAAAATCAAAAATTTAATAATAAATGAGCCTTTTTTAGAATTTGAATTAGGAAATTTAGAGCGTTGTTATATATTAAGCTCTAATAAAAATTATTCTTATAAAGACTTTATTAAAATAAGGCTTAATTTTTTAGATTATGAAGAATTTATTTCATTTTCAAAGAAAAATTATAGCCCTAGCGAGCATTTATCAAATTATTTATTATTAGGGCAAAATCCTGCCAATGTGGATTTAGACCCATTTAACGCTGCTTTAAATACTCAAGCTATTTTAAAACAGCATTTAAGTGAAAACGAAATAATCACTCTTAAAGAATTAGCTTTAAAAATAGGCGTTCAAACAAGTATTTTAAGTCTTTTTAGTGAGTTTTTAAAACATAAAAAAATAGCAAAAAATGATTTTTTTAAATGCGTTTATTCTTTAGAAGATAGATTTTTATTGCATTGGGTAAAGCATATTAAAAAAAATCTAAAAAAGCCTTATTTTTATGATTTTTCAATGAAAAACTCACTTAGTTTTAAAAAGGATTTTTCTAAAACTTATGAGAATTTAATAGCTAATGAACTTTTGATGGTTTATGATGAGATTTTTTATGATGATGATATAAATTTTATTATTAGTTCGGCTAGTTTAGGAATACTATGCGAAGCTTTTACTAATAAAGATTTTATAAAATTAAAAAGCAAAAAATTAAGCAAAAAAGCCAAAGAATTAGGGCTTAAAAATATCTTAGTTTTATCATTAAACGAGCAATTTAATTTCGTTAATGATGAAATTAGATTTATAGGACTTACTTTAAATACTTGGCTAATTTCAAAGGAATTAAATGATTGGGATTGACGAAGCTGGGCGTGGAGCGTTTGCAGGTCCATTAGTGCTTGCAGCTTGTAAGCTAAAAATAAATATAAACGAATTAAATGATAGTAAAAAACTAAGTGCAAAAAAGCGTGAGAATTTGTATGAGATAATTAAACAAAACTCTGATTATTTAGTAGTTTTTGTTGATAATGAATATATAGATTTAAATGGAATTAGAGCGGCTTATCAAAAAGCTTTAGGAGAAATTATAGAGCATTTTGAAAAAGATGAATTATTATTTGATGGTAATACTGATTATGGAATGGGTATAAAAACTCTAATAAATGCTGATGAGATAGAGCCTTGCGTTATGGCTGCAAGTATTTTAGCTAAGGTTAGTAGGGATAATTTTATGGCTAATTTAGATGATAATTTATATGATTTTAAATCTCATAAAGGCTATGGAACCAAAGCTCACATAGAAGCTATTAAAATTCACGGCTTAAGTTTATTACATAGAAGGAGCTTTTGTGCTAAATATAGTAGATGATTATTTAGCTACTGCTAAGGGTAAAGAGCTTTTAAAGGCTTTAGATTACGAATATGAAAATAATATAATTTATCCACAAAAAAAGGATTTATTTAAAGCCTTTAAATTATGTGAAATTCCAAAAGTAGTGATTATAGGACAAGACCCATATCACGATGGAAGTGCTGATGGTTTAGCGTTTTCATCTAGTATTAAAATTCCACCTAGTTTAAGAAATATTTTTAAAGAAATCTTAAATGATTATCCAAATGAAGCTGTATTTTTACAAAGTGATTTGAGCTATTTAGCAAGACAAGGCGTGGCATTATTAAATGCAAGTTTAAGCGTGCAAAAGAGCAAACCTAATTCTCACAAGCATTTATGGGAAGATTTTTTCCTTTATGTTATACAAAGAATTAATAATGATTATGATAATTTAGTCTTTATGTTGTGGGGGAGTTTTGCAAATAATTATGCAAAATATATTGATACTAAAAGGCATTTAATATTAAGCTCGGCTCATCCAAGCCCACTTGCAAGGGGTAAATTTTTTAACAATCAACATTTTTTAAAATGTAATGAATACTTAAAATCAAAAAATAAAAGCCTAATTAATTGGTTAGAATAGTTTTTAATAATGCTTAATTTATTAATCTTTTGTATAATGTAAGTTTTTTCAAAAAGGAGCAAAAATGGCAGATTTAGATAAAGAATTAGAGGTTTTGTTTAAGGACAATACAGATGATTATTTAACTTATGAGATGATAGTTAAGTTATTTAAAAAAGCTCCAACAGCAGCAAATATAAAGACTATTAAGAATTTAGTAAAAGAATATAATGTAAATCTTCTAAGCTCGGCAGAAATTGCTAAAATGAGAAATCTAAAAGAAGCAAAAGAAAGAGCAAAACAAAGAGAATTATTAAGAGAAAATGAATTAGAAGGCGATTTAAGCAAAGATTATGATTTAAGCGAAATTAGTAGAAGTGAAAGCCCTGTTAGAATGTATTTAAGAGAGATGGGTCAGATTGATTTGCTTAGCAAAGAAGAAGAAGTTGAAATAAGCAAAAGAATTGAACTTGGCGAAGATATTATAATTGACGCTTTTTGTAGTGTTCCTTATCTAATTGATTTCATATTAGACTATAAAGATGCTTTAATTAATCGCGAGCGTCGTGTGAAAGAATTGTTTAAGAATTTTGATAATGATGAAGATGAAAATGAAGAAGATTTAGAAGAAGATGAATTAGATGATAGCGATGAAGAAAGAAAGCCTGTAAAATCTTTAAAAGAAGATAAAAGAGCAATTAAAGTAATTGAAAGCTTTAAAGCTTTAGAAAAGGCAAAAAAAGAATGGTTAAAAAGCTCACACAAAGAGCAACTTAGCAAAGATGAATTGCAAAATCATATAAATATTGCTTTCAAAAAGAATATTTTAAAAGAAAAATTATTAGCTTTAGGGCCAACTTCTAAACTAATTAATGAAATCGTAAAATCTATGGAAACGGTTTTAAAAAGTGATGTAGATTTTGATAAAGAATTAAAACGCTTAGAATATCGTTTGCCTATGTTTAGTGATGAATTAAAAGAAAGACATAAAAAAATCTTAGATAATATTACTAATTTAAGTAAAGAAGAAATCACAGAATTAGCTTTAGAAAATACTATGGTTAGCACTTATATGGAGATTAAAAAGCTATTCCAGACAAAAGAAGCTAGTGAAAATTGCTTTGATATGGATAAAGAAAGATTAAAAGAGATTTTAGAACAAATCAAGCGTGGTAAAAATATTAGCGATACTGCAAAAGGTAAGATGGCTAGGTCAAACTTAAGATTAGTTGTAAGTATTGCTAAACGCTATACCAATCGTGGTTTAGCATTTCTTGACCTTATTCAAGAAGGAAATATCGGTCTTATGAAAGCGGTTGATAAGTTTGAATATAAGCGTGGATATAAATTCTCAACTTATGCTACTTGGTGGATTAGACAAGCAATTAGCCGTGCGGTAGCTGATCAAGCAAGGACAATTAGAATTCCAATCCATATGATTGATACGATTAATAAGATTAATAAATTTAGTAAAAAGCGTGTTCAAGAATGTGGAAAAGAGCCTACAATTGATGAAATTGCTAAAGAAATAGGTATGAGTGAAGATAAGGTTAAGCAAGTTATGAAAATAGCAAAAGAACCTGTAAGTCTTGACGCACCTGTTGGAAGTGATGATGATGGAAGATTTGGTGATAGTGTAGAAGATAGAAGCAGTATTAGTCCGCTTGAGCATATTTTAAAAGAAGATTTAAAAGAGCAAATAAATGGAGTTTTAGAGCAACTTAATGAAAGGGAAAAAACCGTTATTAAACTTCGTTTTGGACTAACTGATGATGAGAGTGATAGAACTCTTGAAGAGATAGGAAGTGAGTTAAAAATCACTCGTGAGCGTGTAAGACAAATAGAAAGCACAGCTATTAAAAAACTTAAATTCCCTAAATACGGAAAACAATTAAAAGGAGCAAGTTCATGAAAAAATATGAAATATTTAATGTAAATTGCTCTCATTGTGTTAAAAAAATTAAAGATAATTTAGAAGATGAGTTTAATAATATTACTTTTAGTGATGATTTAAAAACAATTATCATTGATTGCGATGATAAAGATTATCTTAGTAAATGCTTAGAAGAACTTGGCTTTAAATTAGGCAAAGAGATTTGAATTTCAAAAGGCTTTTTAAAAATTATTATTAAAAAGCCTTTTTATGGCTTAGAATTTATAAAGCAAAAAAAAACAATCAATTTTATTTTAATATTAGTTAAGATTATAATCTAAATAACGATTTGAGATTAAATCTAGGTTATGAAAGAATTTTCAGTGCTGATTTGAATATTAACAATCAATTTAACACAGCTATAAGATATATTCTAAAACATTTCTAGCATTGCTAGGGGTTAAAAATTAAATATTTTTAATTTACTTAATTTAATGTTACTAAAAGTTACAATATATCAAAATATTAAATAAAATAATAATAGTATTAATTAAAATCAAATTATAATAATTCAAATCATTAATGAAAGGAGAATTTCAATGAAAAAAGCAGTTTTAGCTATTTTGGCTTTAGGTTTTATTACGAGTGCTAGCGCATATTCTTATAATAGATTTGGAGATATGTCTTATTATGGTTATCCTCCAACAAATAATACCTTTAAATTTAAGTGTGCAACGTTATATACTTGTGCTATGCAAGGTATGACTATTAGGGATAATTGGAATAGGTTATTTTAGGTAAGCAATTGTCTTACCTAAAAGGATTAATATGAGATTATCAAATACTAATATTACTAAGCCTATTTTGAATGTTGTGTGTAAAGATATTAGAGCTTTAAACCAAGTTGTTTTTAATCAAGCAGAGCAAGTAAAGGCTACTGATGTAAAAAGTATATATAATACCGAGTATAAAACTAATAAAAATGATTTTTACAATACTTATTTTGCTTTTAATCAAAAAACAATAGGATTTGATTTAAGCAATAAAAATCGTGAAAAATTACAAGAATTTTTTAATGAAGATAATTTTAAATATTTTGATGATAAATTGATTTTGCAAAAAGACGCTGCTTCTTATGTTGGTTCTTGGTTTAATTATGTTGCTTTTAAGCAAAACTATTTAAATGCAGATATTAATAAAAATGGTGTTTTAAATAAAACTGAAATGTTAGATATAAAACTTCAATTTCCAAATAGCAATGTTTTTACTAATATTAGTAAAACTGATATAGATTGTCTGGAGCTTTTAGGAGAATTGCAAAACTATACAAGTATTAGTAATATGATGAATTATTATATTCAAGATGATAAAAATTATGATTTAGCAATAACAGGTCTAGAGAAAAACGGAGTAGCTGGGATTAATTATGTAGTAGAAATAATTATGAATAATATTGATAAAAATAAATTGCAACAAAGTATTGCTAAAGCAACTCAAGAAGATATTAAAAGACAAAGCGATTTAGCCAATGCTCTTATAAAAATAAATAATGATGATTATAGTAAGCTTAGTGAAGATGAGAAAAAAATCTTAAATTCTTTAAATATAGAAATTAATCTAATAAATATAAT